>JAHJJB010000055.1 GCA_018823005.1 Pseudomonadota bacterium
TCGGCAAGCGGATCCATGAATTTCCCGATATTTGACTCAAGGCCCCATCTTCTTGCCAGATAGCCGTCAAGGTAATCAGTTATAGCCGCAGCGCTGAAGACTAAAGCCGCCAGGAAAGTGGAATATTTGTTTGGAAACAGCAATAGCACAATAATGCCCGGAATTGAAGCCATCCTGTATAAAGTCAGGCTGTTTGGATGCTTAAGTATGTCCTGAATTCTGCCTTGCTGCGCCATTCTTCTGCCCGCTTTTTTTGCTTACCTGAATGGACTTCAAAAAGAAGCCATAAATTTTCATCGACTCGCTGTTTCGGTTCAAAGTAGTCACTTCCGTGAAAATATGAGTTCAGAACTATTTGAAAAAACTGAACTATCCGATTGAATCCTCGAACCCTTGAATCCTTATTTGAATATGATCCTTATTTTTTTTGCTTTTTGCCCCTGTTCCAGTCATCGAGAAAAGCCTTGATACCCTTATCTGTCAGAGGATGAGCAGCAAGTTTCCCTAAGACATCAAACGGAATTGTAGCAATGTCGGCCCCTATCAGGGCTGATTCAAGCACATGAAGAGGGTTGCGCACACTTGCCACTATTATTTCGGTATCAAAAGCATAATTATTGTATATATCAACTATCTGTTCGACTAACTGAAGACCATCATGGGAAATATCATCCAGACGCCCCACAAAAGGACTGACATAAGTAGCACCGGCCTTTGCGGCCATAAGAGCCTGGAGAGGTGAAAAAACCAGAGTCACATTAGTTTTTATCCCTTCCTTCGTAAGCGCGCTGACAGCTTTCAAGCCGTCAACTGTCATCGGAATCTTAACAACAATATTATTATGAATCGATGAGAGATGCCGGGCTTCCTTCAACATACCCTTCGAGTCAAGACTGATAACCTCAGCGCTGATCGGACCGTCAACAATTTTACAGATTTCTTTAATTATCTCCTCGAAATCACGCCCCTCTTTGGCAATTAAAGACGGATTGGTTGTAACCCCGTCCACCATCCCCATGCTGTTTGCTTCCTTTATTTCCTTGATATTCGCCGTATCAATAAAAAATTTCATAAAACATCCTCCCTGTCAGATATTTTTAACGTTATTTGTTTTGTAAATTCAGAAATTTATCCCTGCATTCCCTGCTGCAAAAACATATCTCATTGCCATCAATGTTAATACATATTCCGTCTTTTTTCGGAAAATAGACTTCGCAGACAGGGTCCTTGATCATAATGTCCACAGCAGGGCCATTCTCTCCACGACTTCTCCTTCCTGAAGATTCCGAAGGAGTCATCAGGGATCGAAAAACCCTGTAAGCAACGTATATCAGCAGTAAATATATTAATATTCTTATCATTTATAGTTCTTCTCCCATTTGGTTGGGAGACTGGCGGTGATCCTCATTTATATTCGATTACATTCTGCTCATCATCATCAAGACTGTCGAGCATATGTTTAAGAGCCTTTTTGAAAACCGGGTGAATAACCGCAGGATCTATATCGCATAAAGGCTTCAGCACAAAGCGCCTCTTATGCATCCTGGGGTGCGGTATGGTAAGCCCGGGCAAATCCATAACGATATTGTCGTACAAAATAATATCAAGATCAAGGATGCGGGGACCAAAACGTACCGGGTCGCAAGTACGGCCTGCCCTGATCTGGATTGAATTCATATCCTTTAAAAGCTCAAAGGGATCGAGTCCGGTTTCAATTTTAACAACGGCATTAACAAACCAATCCTGCTCCCTGAAATCAACAGGCGAAGTTTTATAGAAGTTTGACCAGGCTTTAATGGCAGTTGCCCCTGATTCAGTCAGAGCCGTTATACCATTTCTGCAGTTTAAAAGCTTGTCGCCTATGTTGGAGCCTGCAGAGATGTATGCCGTATGTTTTTCCATGTCAGTAGTATCGGTTGAATGCCGGAATTTTTACGAAGCCGTTAAAACCCTACGGAACGTATTCTTTCAATTACCTCTTTCATCCTTTCTTTCCCAACCGTAAGTGCCATACGGATATAACCCTCCCCGGCAGCTCCGAATCCGTTTCCGGGAGTTACAACTATCCCGGTTTTTGACAAAAGATGACTCGTGAATTGCGCCGAAGTATAATTTTTTGGAACCTCGATCCATACATAGAATGTGGCCTGAGGTTTTTTGACGGAAAGCCCTAGTTTAATAAGCCCGTCCACCAGAATATTGCGCCTTTCCGTATATTCCATGTTTATCTTTTCAACGCATGTCTGGTCGCCGTCAAGAGCCGCAATCCCGGCCACCTGGACAGCCTGGAATGCGCCAGAATCGATGTTGCTCTTTATCTGCCCCAGAGCATTAACAACTTCAGGCCTTCCGACTGCAAAGCCTAAACGCCACCCGGTCATGTTATATGTTTTCGAAAGAGAATGAAACTCTATGCCGACATCCTTTGCTCCGTCTGTTTCGAGAAAGCTGGCGGGTTTATAACCGTCAAACGCCATTTCAGTGTAAGCAGCGTCATGGCAAACGATAATGTTGTTTGCTTCTGCAAAGCGCACAACTTCTTTAAAAAATTCGCCTGTAGCAACTGCCGACGTTGGATTATTGGGATAGTTTATGAACATCAGTTTAGCTTTTTTTGCGATATCGGGCGGTACTGCTTGAAGGTCAGGAAGAAAATCGTTTTCCTTCTTTAAATCCATAAAGTATGACCTGCCGCCGGCAAACTGAACGCCTGTATCATAAACCGGATAACCCGGACTTGTCATAAGAGCAAGATCTCCATGATTTATGAAGGCAAGGGGTATATGCGCAATGCCTTCTTTTGAGCCTATAAGGGTTACGACTTCGCTTCCGGAATCGAGTTTGACATTGAATCTTTTCTTGTACCATCTTGCAACCGCCCTGTTAAAATCATCCATTCCTGAATATGACGGGTACTTGTGATTCTCTGGATCAATTGCGGCTTTCTGCAAAGCCTCAATTATGTGTGGAGGTGTCGGCATATCGGGATCTCCAACACCAAGGCTTATAATATCAACTCCGCGCTTTCTGACCTCTTCTTTTTGCCTGTCAATCTCCTTGAAAAGATAAGGAGGTAGATTCTTCAGTCTTTCCGATTTTTCGATTGTAATCATGTTGTCAGCACCATCCCATATAAAAATTAGGTTGTTTAGACTGCAGGCTGTTAGGCTATAGTCTACAGCCTAATACCGCCATGCATCCTCCCAAAGTTTCCCCTTGTATATAATCCTTGCATCTCCTTCAAGATAAATATCGTGGAATCTGCCATTATCCTCTTTATAATGGATGGTCAGAACTCCACCGCTTCTTGTTACAATATTTAACGGAGAGATAGCTTTATCCTGAAAAGCTGTAACAATCGCAGATGCAACTGACCCTGTTCCGCATGCCAGGGTTTCATCTTCAACACCCCGTTCATACGTTCTGATGGAAAATGTGCCGTTTTTTACTCTGGTAATAAAATTAACGTTCGTTCCGGAAGGAGCAAATTTATTATGCAGCCTGACTTCTCTCCCTGTTCCGACAACATCAACATCATCGATGGAATCCATCGTTACAACAACATGCGGAACACCGGTATTAACACTTGATACAGTCAAAGGTCCGTCTTTAAGTTCTATGGTGTAATCCTGTTTGAAATCCGAAGGATCCGTCATTTTCACCTTAACCTTGCCGCCTGTAACCTGTGCGTGGACAATGCCTGCATCCGTCACAAAGGACATATCCGAACCCGCGATTTTGTTCAGATATGCAAATCTTGCAGCGCATCTTGCACCATTGCCGCACATTTCGGCTCTGCCGCCGTCAGAATTATAATAACGCCATTTAAAATCGGCAGAATCTGAATGTTCGATCAGTATCAACCCGTCTGCCCCTGCCGACATCTTCCTTCTGCACACATTTCTGATAAAAGATGTAAGGCCGGTTTCATCAACCACATTATTCCTGTTGTCAATTATAATAAAATCATTGCCGCTTCCGCTCATTTTAAAAAAAGCTAATTTTTTCATGTTCTGTCCGTCACCTGTATATTATTTATTGAAGCTAACCGCCTCGTGCAGCGGGCTTTGCACTCGCTCTTCCGGTTCAATTTACTATAGGAAAGGAGGGATTGTCTCTCCCTTTATCAGGTCTTCATACTTCTGCCTTTTCCTTGCAACATGGAATTTGTCCCCTTTAACCATCACTTCGGGTATTTTCAGTCTTGAACAGTAATTGGATGACATCACAAAACCATATGCCCCGGCACTCATGACTGCAAGGAGATCACCCTGGTGGACTCTTTGCACATAGCGGTCAAGAGCCAGGAAATCACCGCTCTCGCATATCGGACCTACGATGTCTGCCACAATCTCGCCTTCCCTCGAAAGAACAACCGGTTTTATGGCATGAAAAGCCTTGTAAAGAGTCGGACGGACAAGATCGTTCATCCCCGCATCAACAATCACAAATTCCCTGACATCCGTTGACTTCCTGTAAAGCACCTTTGTCACGAGGATACCCGCATTCCCGACAATCACTCTTCCGGGCTCGAGAATAAGCTTCAGCTTCGTTCTGCCCAAAGTTTTCTTTATTGCTTTCGCATATTCGGCCGGCTGAGGAGGAACTTCATCATTATAGGTTATCCCGAGTCCTCCACCCATGTCCAGGTACTTTATATTAATGCCATAATCTTCAAGATCCTTAATCAGAATCTTCAAGCTGCGCAACGCGTCCTCAAAAGGCTTTATTTCCGTAATCTGTGATCCTATGTGGCAGTCGATCCCGATTATTTTAATGTCCTTCATCCCCATGGCAGCCTTGTATCCCTTAACGGCAAACTCGGTATTGATCCCGAATTTATTTTTTTTCATCCCTGTTGAAATATAGGGATGCGTCCTGGGATCAACATCCGGGTTCACCCTTATTGATACATGAGCTTTTTTTTTAAGAATCCCGGCCCTTTTGTTTATTAAATCAAGCTCCTCAAGGGATTCTATGTTAAACATCAGTATGCCTGTTTTAAGCGCATAATCAATCTCGTCGATTCTTTTTCCAACACCCGAATAGACGATTTTATCAGGAGAAAATCCTGCTTTTAATCCCCTGTAAAGTTCACCGCCGGAAACGATATCAAGGCCTCCTCCAAGATCTGAAAAGAGTTTCAAAACTGCAAGATTTGTATTGGCCTTTGCAGAAAAGCATATAAGGCTGTCAACACCTTTAA
>JAHJJB010000056.1 GCA_018823005.1 Pseudomonadota bacterium
TGAACCGACAATCAAACGGCTTGTTGAAAACAATCAGGTAGCCATTCAGTATGCCTTGCCGGATTGGTCTGAAGCAAAAGGGCAATTTCCATATAATCCCAACGGGTCCATAAAGGATATTGCCGGAATATGTGATTTGAGCGGCCGCGTTTTTGGCCTTATGCCACATCCTGAAGGATATAATCACAGCACAAACCATCCTCACTGGACAAGGAAAATGGAGAAATTGAAACGTTTTGGAAAGGATGTTAATCTATCAGAAACAACAGCAGGAATTCGCATCTTTAAAAATGCGGTTCACTATATAAAACACAGGTAGCCGTTACCCCTGTCTCAGTATAAAATAATTTAATAGTTCTATAAAACAATTTAATAGTCTTCATCAAATCTGATTCCTCTTAGTGTAATTAAGCAAAGCCGATACCGATACCTTCGCATGTAATTATATTGCATTATTTCAATATGATACACTTATAATCAATATTTAAGCAGTATATTTAATAACCATATAATTTTAAAAAATCAGTATGGCACATTATTTGTATGATGTTTATACAGGATTGCCATGAGATGCCTGGGAAATATCGTAATAAGGCCGGGGAGAATAAGGTATGCGGAATAAAGAAGGGTTCTCGTTGCTGGAGGTAATGATCGTAATAGCAATTATAGCTATAGCGAGTGCTTATGTAGTACCAAATCTTTTAGGCTGGATATCTCACCAGGGTCTGAGAAGCGCTGTTGTCGAGCTTCAAAGTGATATTCAATCTGCAAAGATGTCGGCTGTCAGACAGAATCAGAATTGCAGCATCAACTTTAATACTGCTTCAGGCTCATACAGCATTCCATGTCTCCGTAAGACCGTTTTTCTCAATAATTACAGAGGAAGCCTCGTATTTATGGGGCCGGGCGGAGAGGCGACTGCCGGAGTCCTGACACTTACTTCAAGAGGTCTTTGTACGCCATTCGGGAGTATTTATTTAACGAACAGGGACAGAACAGGATACTACAGGGTTCAGGTATTAATTTCAGGAGGGGTTGTCACCTCAAAATGGAATGGTGCTAACTGGAGATAGGAATTGACCATGACATATTCAACAATAAATTGTCGATTCGGTTGCAGATGTGTGACGTCAAAAAAAGGGTTCACCTTAATTGAGCTGATGGTTGCCATGGCCGTTGCCGGGATTGTTCTTATGGCTATATATTCAGCCTACCAGACTCAGTCATCAATCAATAGAACCCAGACTGTTGTATTGAACATGCAGCAGAACATCAGGGGCGCAATGTATCTTCTGGAAAGTGAAATCAGATCGGCCGGATATGAGCAGAATGCTACCAAAACCTTCAGCATAACAGATATAAGATTCCGCGATATAAATAATGGACTTAATTTAAACGGTAACAGCTCAATCACGTTTACTTCCGATTTAAATGATGATGGCGCCATTGATACTAACGAAACCTTCTCTTTCTCAATATTCGACTACCCTGTTGGTACACCGGACGGGATACTCGATCTTGCAAGGGATAACGGGGCTGGCAGGCAGATAATAGCAGAGAGCATCCAGGCGCTTTTTCTGGCATATGCATATGATAATGACGGGGACGGCAGGCTCGATACCTCGGCTAATGGAAATATCATCTGGGCTTTTGACAGCGATAATAATAACACCCTAGACCGGAATCTTGACACCAATGATAACGGTCAGATTGATATAAATGATGCCGCTGCAGGAATTCCGATCGGAGGTTCTGCAATAGCCATTGACAAGATAAGGGCAATAAGGGTTTGGCTTCTGGCAAGAACGAAAACCCCCATCTTAAAATATACGGATAATAATACCTATGTTGTCGGTAACAGAAGAATAACACCGAATGATAATTATAAACGGGAGCTGCTGGTTACTACAATAAAAGCCAGGAATCTCGGTTTGGAATAATTTGTTAAATTATCTCCAATAATTATATTTGAACACGTTTAGTGGTAAAGGAGCAAAAGATGTTTGATAAAAAAATGGAGGAATCAGATAAGAAATTCAATAACAGGGGATTTACATTGATTGAAATTCTTATAGCGCTTGCCATTTTCTCAATTGGTATTCTCGGGGTGGCAAGCATGCAGATATTATCGGTCAACTACAACGGTTATGCGAGAAGAACGACACAAGCAACAACAATTGTTTCTGAGTTGATAGAGCGCACTATGACCCTTCCATACGATGCCAATGATCTTGACCCTGCAAATAGCCCTCAGCAGGTTATGACTGGAATTTATACTGTAACCTGGAATGTGACAGACAATGTTGACAACAAGACCATTAACATGACTGTTTCCTGGCCTGAAAGAAGAACCACGAAGAGCATTGTGCTGAACTATATCAAGCCTCAGGACATCTAACTTGAAGATTGTATAACAGATTCGTTTTGAAAGGCTCTCGGTTATGAAAAAAACCATATTGCTGTTAAGAAATGAAGATGGATCCGTAATGGTTATCGCCCTGTTTATTATGGTACTTCTCCTTATTATGGGGATAAATGCAACAAATATGAGCAGAATAGAGATGCAGATTCTCCGTAACGCTGTAATGCAGAAACAAAATTTCTATTCTGCTGAAGGCGGCGTGGTTGAAGTGGCAACGGATATTAACCTGGCAAATCCCGACAGGGTTGCCGTTTGCGGAGCAAACGACCGGTCCAGCGACTGCAATACATATGCTATAAAAAAGATTGACACTCCTGTTGTTTTAACTGCTACCCAGTACGGAGCACAACTTGAAAATCCCTCTGCAACTCAGGTTGATAATTATACAGATACGAACTGGCCGGTAAATCATGACGGAACAAATAATGAGCATGCTTACCGGGTATATTTTAAAGGTGAAGGGCCAATCCCGAAAGGATATGGAGCCGGTTTCAGCTCTTATATATTTGATGTATCAGTCAGGAAACAGAATGCCGATTCAGGAGGAGCAGTCGCAAGATCTGCCATAATAAATGAAGGATTCAGAAAGATCGGACCCAAGAGCTGACGAGTTATCATCGTCGGCCATAAAGGAGAAGATTATGGGCACAAATATAAATTCAATTGGTAAGACAAATATCGTAATAAAAATAAGATCAAATATTTTATCTGGCTTTGTCATGGTCTTATTCCTCTTAGCTGCCAGTGCCGTCTCTTTTGCTGATGACACGGATATCTACAGGCCCAAGGTTAAGCATAATGTAATGATACTCATGGATTCATCCGGAAGTATGAACTGGCCTCTCTATGAAAATACGATCAATTATGCCCAGTTTTATGACTACATATGCGTAAATAGGTCAAACTGGACTAATTCCTACGACGAAACAAACGGGCAATATGGAACAAACGCTTATTATTACGATCCTGCAAGAAAAAAAACGAGAACAAAAATATATCTCATGTACGGAAACACAGGATATGCGTCCGTGGCAGGTGGTGTTGGACTGACCGGTGATGCCGGAAATCCTGATCTTGTATGGAAGATTGGCGAATCGGCCGATACGCTGACTTATCTGAATTCAGGCGGTGAGCTTGAAGATGCGGCCGGAAATAATCCGGGTGATGCAGGATATGCCGGACGTATCGGAACAGAAGTGGATGGAACAACAGGCCTGACTATGATTACAATAGACGGCGACCGCCTTCCGAACGGGAGGGACATTGCCCTTCACAACTGGCGTGACAATCCCGACGGTTCCAGGGTGGACAACGGTTTTTCAGGACTGGTTCAGGCGCCCGGATATTATTTCAGCGGTTATTTCAGAGATAATGCCGTTGGTGGCGACCCAGATCTGCATGTACATGATGCTGCATCAACATACACACCATTTCAGGCTGTTGCAGCCACATCTTCCGGGAGGGAACAAAGTTATTTCTTTGCAACCGGCAACTGGATCAATATGCAGATGCTTTTTAATTTACAGGTTTATGCGGGAAGCTGGAAAAAAGCCTGGTCCTACTGCTCCTATCCTCCGGGACTGGTTTACCAGTCAGTTCCTTTCAGCCTTGTTTCCAAGAATTATCCCGGCAATGCCCCAAGAAATTATGATTCAAACGCCGACCCCACCGTAAACAATGTGTTATATAACGGGCTGTCAGGCAAAATGAGGGTCTATTTCAGCGATATTCTCCTCTGGTATTCAAACAATAACAAGTGCGACAGGATTGAACTCTATGATGAAAACGGAGACCTTAAATACACATATAAGAACAAGTCGGCACCGTTCTGGTCGGACTGGGTGACAGGGAAAAAAATATCGGTGCGGTTTATAACGTATAATCTTGATAGGAGCAGAAAGTGGAAAATCGATAAATACGAGTACGAGTCGATTGGCACAGGGGGAACGTACAAGTTTGATATAAGGATTGATGTTGCAAAAGCAGCCATAATTGATGTTATAGAGACCACGAGGGGCAAGATCAACTGGGGCCTTATGTCCTTTGACAAGACTGGCAATGCCGATGGTGGTAATCTTCCGCCCCAGATGCCGATTAACCCCAGCTTCAATGATGATCAGCAGAAGCAGGGCATCATCAACCAACTTGAACACATAACAGCAATAGGCGGCACACCCCTTGGCGAGGCCCTGCAGGATGTGTTTATTTATTTTCACAGCCACCCTAACCAAATCCACAGGGACTGCAACAAGAATTTCGTTATCACATTAACCGACGGTTTTCCGTCCGCCGATACATACTGGGCCAGGATATCAAGCACTCTCAACTTTCAAACTAATGCTGCGCTGCATGACAGTGTTCAGTATACGTTGGATCCCATGCAGTATTCCACTCCGGCCAACGACTATTATGACGATGTGGCAGGCTATCTGTATTCCCACAGCTGGCTCAATTATACTGACATTCCGGCAGCCGACAGAGAAGGCTCTGCTGATAATATAGCGGTGCATAACATAGGTTTCAGCCTTGATTCACCAATGCTCCAGCATGCCTCAGATTTAGGTGGCGGTGTATATCTTACTGCCTATTCAAAATCGCAGCTTGTCAGCGCATTTTATTCCCTCGGTATTCTTATTGGTGAATATACATCCTACACGGCTCCGGTGGTTTCAGTCGATGAAACAAACAGAGTCCAGTCGGGCGACAAGCTCTACATGGCCCTTTTTAAACCAAACGAGGATGTCTACTGGACAGGAAACCTCAAGAAGTACGGGCTCGCCTTTGGTGTTGCCACAGGATGCAACAGGGAAGCCGGATGGTATGTTGTTGACAGGACGGGAAAAGAAGCTACAACCTGCGACGGCGTAATGCTTGAAGAGACTTCGTCTTTCTGGTCGGCTTATAACGACGGGGGAGATGTTGAGAAAGGAGGCGCCGGTAAAATTCTGTATGATTCAATACCGGCAACTATCGTTAATCCCTTAACTCTTGCAGCGGCAAATTTCAGAAATATATATACAACTCTTAATGGTGTTAATCTTGTCAGGGTAGCGACTGACACCATATCAAATGCAGATCTCGGGGTTTCAACTGATGCCCAGCGGTACAAGATAATAAATTTTCTGTACGGATATTCCTACGATGCCCACGATGCAACAACCGGCCCTCTGGTCGGAGCTGCCGTCGGAGCTCCGGTGGTAAAGAACTCCTGGCCGATAGGTCCGATCATACACTCAACACCCAAGATCATTGACTATCTGGATGCGAATGGTGATCTGATTAACCGTTATATTGCTGTAGGCGCAAATGACGGGATGCTGCATATATTTAATGATGCAGACGGAACGGAAATATTTGCATTTGTTCCACCTGCCGTTCTTCCGGTACTACAGCAATTTGATCCTACGCTTTCGAATCCGTTGAGGAAGGTTTACACGGTAGATGGCTCTCCGATGCTGATAAAAGATTCAGGCGGAAATCTTCTCCTTGTTTTTGGCTTAAGGCGCGGCGGAAGGGCATATTATGCCATAGATGTTACCGATCCTAATCCGGCTGCATGGAGCTTCAGATGGCAGATCAGCAACAACACATCCGGTATGGAAGAGCTTGGATATAGCATGCCCATGCCCCAGACTGTTAAAATAAAAACAGGAATAAATACTTATAAGAATCTCCTGCTTGTACCCGGCGGTTATGATGTGGGAGAAGACAGGTCTGATAACAGTGATTATTATCTGACAACAACACACCACGACTTAATGGGCCGCGGCATATTCCTTGTTGATGCAGATACCGGGCTTCCGCTGTCAGCCACTTATTTCAGCACCGGCAGCCAGTTTGCCTGGCCTGCAAACAATTCACCAGGCGGCGTCATAGCCCAGATGAAATATTGTTTTGCGGCAGATCCGACAGTTATATCCGATCCTCAGGGATATCTCCTTGCGGCATATATTACCGACCTTTACGGACAGGTATGGAAGCTCAGATATGACACGTCAGACTATAAATTTTATCTAAATCTTATATTTAAAATGAACCCGATGACGGATCAGAAATCCGACTTCGAATTAAAATCGGCTTTTTCAGCCTGGTCATCCGGCCAAACAGATCCGAGAGGGACAATCTCTTATGTTACTTTTCCCATAAGAAACCCCAGAAAAACATTTTACAGCCCTGATGTTTCTTATGCCGGCAACTGTTATACTGATCTCCCCGTTCTTTTTATGGGGACAGGCGACAGGGAGCATCCTACTTTTACGGGTTCCTATACACCAACAGATTACAGCGTTAAAAACGGGCTCTATTCATTCTACGACGCCCAAGCTTATTTTAAATATATTAACCCGAGCGGAACATATAATGACAGCAGCAACTATTTTACGGAAAAGGATTTGCTAAATGTAACATGCGGCGCCATGGAGCCTGACGTTGAGCTTTTCTCCGATGCTGCAGATAATTCCGAGACCAAGGCTAATATCAAAACTTTTTTGATGGAAAATGCCAAGGGATGGTATCTCCTGTTTTCTAAACTTAGCGGATGCTATGCAGCTGATAACACTGTTCAAACAAGCCTTGATCATATAGGCGAAAAATCGATATCCCCTGTTACGTTGTTTGCCAAAGTGGTCTATGCGCCTACATTTCAACCATTGGCTCCAAGCGCTGACCCATGCGCATACAATAACGTGGCCAGGTTATTTGCCATTAATTACTGCACGGGCAATGCCGCTTATAATTTATATTCCGGGAATGATGTCGATGCAAACAGCAACAGCATTATTGAAGCGGGTGAGAAGAAATTTACTAGGCTTGACAGATACCTTGCCATCGGGGACCATATACCATCAGGAGTTTCAATTGTAATCCGTTACGGAAAGGCTGCCGGATTTATATCGGTCGGAGGGAAAATATATCCTCTTCCTGAGATAAAGATGCCCGGGGCTATGATTCCAATTTACTGGAGAGAGATATTCAGATAAGGGGGAATACCTATGAATATTAAGAGAGCCTTTATTATAACCGCAGTAGTTGCCTTGATGGTTTGTTTGGGATATAGCTATGGCAATTCGATTGTATTGCCTGAAGGAACAGATTCGATTGCCGGGGTCATTACCGAAGTTAATGCCAATGAAGCTTATATCAGGATCGATATGCAACTTTATCATTTTGCAGATGCTTCTGTTATGGATATGATGTTAAAAATTAAAAAAATATCAAGATACGAAAAAGTTATTGTGTACCATAGGAAGGAGAATGGTAAAAATCTGGTTGTTAATATCGAAAAATTTAAACAAAAAGATTTCTATTGATGCTGCGTGTTAAATCCTGAAATATAAAATATTGTCATCATGCTTTTTTCTTCCAAATGACAATAATATGTAACTGATTCAGAATATGACAGATACAGATAAACATAATCCGCTATCATCCGAAAGTGTTTGCAGGGCTCTTCTAAAAAAAAGAATTATCAGCAGGGAGCAGATAAAAGAAACACTTGAAAAGATGGAGATCTTAAAGCGGAAAATTGAAAAATCAAGACTGAAACAGCATCCTTCCGGCATAAAAACAGCGGCAGATGTTTCAATTATTGATATTATAGCTTCCCAGAAATATCAAAGAGCTGACGGATCTTTAAAAGTAGCTGATGAAGATACTATTTTTCAGGCACTTGCCGAAGAATGGGGCTTGCCGTTTAAGAAAATAGATCCTCTGAAACTAAATCTCAATCTTGTCACAACAACCATTCCCCGGTCTTTTGCAATGAGACATAAAATCCTCCCGGTTTCTGTTGAAAATGGATGCTTGACTGTAGCGACACCAGATCCGTTCAACGTTGAAGTTTTTGATGATATTGCGCGGGCAATCCAGATGAGAGTCATCGTGGTTGTGAGCTCTAAATCAGATATTGTTAAACTTATTGACGAGTTCTTTGGTTTTAAAAGGTCTATTGCAGCTGCCGAACACCAGTTTGCGGGGCCATCGGTTGACCTTGGAAATCTTGAACAATATTTTCGCCTCTCGTCTCCTGATGAGCTTCCTTCAAATGACAAACATATAATTAATGCCGTTAACCATCTTTTTTCCTACGCCTTTGACCAGAGAGCGAGTGATATACATATTGAACCCAAGAGGAATATAAGCCTTGTCAGGATGAGAATTGACGGGGTATTACATACGGTTTATGAGCTTCCCAAGAACGTTCATTCAGCTGTAATCAGTAGAATAAAGAATCTTTCACGGCTCGATATGGCTGAAAAAAGAAGACCTCAGGACGGGCGCATAAAAACAGACAAGGGAAGTGTTGCAGTTGAAATAAGAGTATCCACACTCCCTGTTGCATTCGGCGAAAAAGTGGTGATGAGGATCATGGATCCGGATGTTCTTTTCCAGGATCTTGAGAATCTTGGCTTTACTCCCACCGATTTGATACGTTACAATCAGTTTGTCAATATACCGCATGGGATCGTTTTGGTTTGCGGCCCTACAGGCAGCGGAAAATCGACGACTCTCTATTCTACCCTGAGGCAACTTTCTTCACCCGGCATAAATATTACAACAATAGAAGATCCGATCGAGATGATTCACGAGGATTTTAATCAGATCGCTGTTCAGCCTGCCGTGGATATCACATTTGCAACGATATTAAGAAATATTTTGAGGCAGGACCCGGATATAATTATGATCGGAGAAATGAGAGACGTTGAAACCGCTCACAACGCCATTCAGGCTGCAATGACAGGCCACCTTGTCCTATCAACACTTCACACAAATGACGCACCTTCAACTATTACGAGGCTTCTCGATCTTGGTGTACCACCTTTTCTTATTCAGGCCACTCTTGTAGGTGTATTAGGTCAGCGACTGGTCCGAAAGATATGCACTCAATGTTCAGAGCAATTTGAAATGGAAAGCAATGAATTAAACGCCATGGGGCTTGAAGTAAAAATGAACGGTATTGTAAATCTTCACAGGGGAAAGGGCTGTATCAATTGCAGGGGCACGGGATATTTTGGCAGGACATCCATATTTGAGGTACTTCCCTACAGTGAAACCATAAAAAAAATGACGACTGCTGACACTGACTTGCAATCCATAAGGACCAAAGCCAGAGAAGAGGGAATGGTTACCCTGAGGGAAAATGCGGTTAAAAAGCTCCTTAAAGGAATAACAACATATCAGGAAGTATTGCGGGTGACATGGGAGAAAATATAATATTGTTTCTGAAAAAACAATCAACAAGAGGTTAACAGCCCGGCCCGGTTTTTGGAAATGTTCATATAAAAAAAGGCTTGAAATAGAGGCTTTCTCATATTATTATACATAATTATATAAAGGGGCGCGTCTGAAAGGTGATTTGAATATTGCACAGAAATTAATAATACCAAATCCGAGGGTGTTATGAAAACAAGGTATATTATAATATTGGTTGTGTGTGTTATTGCAGGAGTTGGCATTATGCAGTACAGAAAACAGTCTCAGGAAAAAGACATCCTCGAACGTAATAAAAAGGAATATGCGCGGATTACGGCAATTGCGAAATCAAGCCCCAAAGCAGGGCTCGCTGAAATGGGCAGGCTCCTGGGAAAATATCATTCCGAAAATAACAGTTACCCAAATAAACTTGAGGATCTATATCCTAAATATTTGGCGAACAAATCACTTATAGATGAGGTCAATTGGGAATATAAGCCGGGCAAAGACAATTTCGAGCTGAAAAAGGTTATTGTTGTTGATGGAGAAAGATCGGTTGCCGCCATTGATAAAGGGCTTAAACCAAGAAAAGAAGAAGCGATAATGATAGCAGAAACTGAAAAGGCAGCTTCGTCAATACAAAAAAGCATTCCCGATATGGCTTTAGCTCATGTTGATACTGATAAAGGGAAAAAGGATGAGGCGCCTGCATTAAGTATAATTGAACCAGAGTTTGCATTAATAAAAGAGACTGAAATTGGGCCTGGTTTTGAACATGATGTTAGCTATAAATGCCTTTTTTGGAAAGATGATAAAGGAGTTTTAGGTTTTGGGAATGTGCAGTATCCACGCAGTACAAGATTTTCAATTTATAATGATGGAACGCGCTATGATTTAAAGAGATCTTCAAATGTCAGAGGAAAAGCATCTTTATCAGACAAAGAAACAGTAACATTGAAAAGGGATACAGATTCTATTGCTGCCAGCCAAAACAAAGAATATCTTTTTTGGAAAAATCAGAACGGCACCCTTGGTTTTGGGAATATTCAATATCCGGAAAACAAAGATACGATTTTAATAAATGTTGAAGGAACATGGCAAAAAATCGGGAGCTGATTTCCGAGGGAGTGCATATGTTTAAAATATTTAATGATGACAAAGGCTTAACCATAGTGGAACTTCTTGTCGTTATAGCGATAATTGGTCTTCTGGCTCAAATTGCAGTTCCGGAATACCTAAACTACAGGCGTAAGGCTTATGATGTTGCGGCAATGAATGATGGGAAACAACTTGTAAATGTTGTTGTAAATAATATTGTCTCCTTTGATGACATTGATTACACCCATAATGAGAGTGATGGTAATATTCTTGGCGCAGTGGATACGGGCGGGAATACACGTGATCCTATACTTTTCTTATCTCCCAGTGTCAGGGCAAGGATAACCGGTGATAATGACACTTCAAATATGGGCAACTGTTATATGGAAGCATTTATATACAGTGTGGGAGGTTCCATTGACCCGACTACACCGAGTGGCAAAAGGGAATTTTACTGCATTGTCGACGAAACTACAGGTGAATCTTCGTATTCATTAGATTAAAAAAATAGAGGATTTAAGCAACAAAGAGTTTTGTGATTTGGTATAGTCAGACTTCAAACTATTTAATATTTAAAAGGGCTTCTGATTTTTGCTCCCGGATAAATATCCTTATCGGACTTGGTTATTAAAACAGACGATGTTGTCTGCTCTGCACGCAGCACAATAAGTGATCCAAAATCAACCGGATCAAGATATATTTCTTCTTTGCCGTCAGGAGAGATTCTTTGTTTCTCCTGATAATAGATGCTGTAAAACTGCCCCGGCTTGATGCCGTCCTTTTTACCCTTATCAATAAATACGACGGTATTGTCACCAATTATTTCTCTTTTTTCTTCAGAGGATATAATGGCCCCATCAATACCTTTTTCGCATTCTGTTATAGGTATTTCAGGAGATCTTGGCTCGTATGGCATCAGCAGATCATTGATGGCAATTGCCCTGTATGTTTTGATAACTTCAGCTAAGGCATATAATGGTTCAATCTTTTTAATTTCAACAACGCCGGTTAAATAATACTGGCTACCGATTAAAGCTTCAGTTTTTTCATCGAATAATGGCCCTAAAACCCGGTATACAGTATACCATGCTCCGGGAAAAACATTCATATTTGTTCCGGGCTTTATGTATACCAGATCACCTGTGCTCGCCATATCTTTATCATCTTTGACCTTAAATAAAGAACCGGTTGGGATAATAGGCTCTTTTCTGATGAAACCAACCATATCTATGGAAAAATACTTATAGGATTTAATTTCTTCCTTCATTTCCCTTGGTGGGGGAGCAGCAACTATTTCTTCCACTTTTTGGTGAATGATCGTATCGGTGTCTTTCTTTTTAAACAGGAGCAGCCGGTTGCCCGGATAAATCAGGTGAGGATTTGAAATGTACTGGTTATCTTTCCACAGATCAGGCCATAGCCATGGGGAATCAGCAAATCTATTTGAAAGATCCCAGAGTGTATCGCCTTTTTGGATTGTGTAGTAGAATCCCACTTCGTTTTCAACGCTCACCGGTTTTTCCTGAGCGTAACAGATGGGTACAAGAATCAAGGTGGTTAATATACAAATAAGCGCAAAAAATATTTTATTATTTGATATATTCCGCATATAATGCCTCGATTTGTTGTGTTGCAGGTTAAAAATAAATAATAGCCGGCTACAAACTGTTTATAAAGGCTTTTAGTTGTTATTGCTGACGATTATTAGTCTGAAATTGCTTGTTTGTCAAGTATTTAAGTTTAAATCCATTTGCAGTATATAACACAAAAGCCCTTGTGTACAATAACACAAGGGCTTTTGTCATTCAATTATGGCTTGTATTGATTTACATCATTCCGCCCATTCCGCCCATTCCGCCCATTCCGCCGTGGCCGCCACCACCAGGCATTCCTTCCTGTTTGGGTTCGGGTTTCTCGGCAATCATGGCTTCCGTTGTAAGCATAAGGGATGCAACGCTTCCAGCGTTTTGAAGCGCGAAACGTACAACCTTTGTCGGGTCTATAACGCCTGCTGCAATAAGGTCTTCAAAAGTATCGGTTTCGGCATTATATCCGAAAGAACCTTCGCCTTTCTTTACTCTGTCAATTATAACTGACCCTTCTTGACCGGCATTGTTTGCAATTTGCCTAAGGGGCTCTTCAATCGCCCGCATAACTACCTTTACGCCGAGCTTCTGATCCGACTTGATCTTGATTTTCTCCAAAGCTTCGAGGCAGCGAACCAGCGCAACTCCGCCGCCGGGAACAATGCCTTCTTCAACAGCAGCACGGGTTGCGTTAAGAGCATCTTCAACGCGGGCCTTTTTTTCCTTCATTTCAGTTTCTGTAGCAGCACCGACATTTATAACAGCCACACCGCCTATCAACTTGGCAAGGCGCTCCTGAAGTTTTTCACGATCGTAATCAGAGGTGGTTTCATCAATTTGTGCGCGGATCTGCTTTACACGTCCTTCAAGTGCGGAGCGTGAACCTGCACCGTCAACTATTGTTGTGTTGTCTTTGTCGATTACGATTCTTTTTGCCTTTCCGAGATCTTCAAGGGAAATATTCTCCAGTTTGATTCCAAGATCTTCAGATACAGCTTGTCCGCCGGTAAGAATTGCGATATCTTCGAGCATCGCTTTTCTCCTGTCTCCGAAGCCGGGAGCTTTAACGGCAGCCACATGAAGGGTTCCTCTAAGTTTGTTGACCACAAGTGTCGCAAGTGCTTCACCGTCAATATCTTCTGCAATAATAAGAAGCGGTTTGCCCATTTTGGCTATTTTTTCAAGAATAGGAAGTAGATCCTTCATATTGCTGATCTTTTTTTCGTTGATGAGAATATAAGCATCATCAAGCGAAACCGTCATTTTTTCAGGGTCTGTTACGAAGTACGGAGAAAGGTAGCCGCGATCAAACTGCATGCCTTCAACAACCTCAAGGGTGGTGTCCATGCTTTTGGCTTCTTCAACAGTGATCACGCCTTCTTTTCCAACCTTGTTCATTGCTTCGGCAATAATGTTTCCGATAGTCTCGTCGTTGTTGGCGGATATTGTGCCAACCTGTGCGATTTCGCGCTGATCCTTGGTCGGTTTACTCATTTTGTGAAGTTCTTTAACCGCCACTTCAACGGCCTTGTCAATACCCCGTTTTATTGCCATCGGGTTATTGCCGGCTGCTACCAGTTTCTGCCCTTCCTCATAAATGCACCTGGCAAGAACAGTAGCAGTGGTTGTCCCGTCACCGGCCATATCACTTGTTTTGCTGGCAACCTCTTTTACCATCTGTGCGCCCATATTTTCAAACTTATCTTCAAGTTCAATTTCTTTGGCTACTGTTACGCCGTCTTTGGTAACAGTGGGTGATCCCCATGATTTGTCAATAACTACATTTCTTCCTTTTGGGCCGAGAGTTACAACTACTGCATCGGCAAGTGTTTGCACGCCCTTTAGCATTGCTTCGCGGGCTTTCATATTGTATTTAATAATTTTAGAACCCATTTTGATCTACCCTCCATTTAAATTTATTATTCAACTATGCCAAGAACGTCATCTTCACGCATGATAAGGTATTCTTCGTTATCAATTTTGACCTCAGTACCGGAATATTTTCCAAACAGAATCTTGTCTCCCTTTTTAATGTCCAGAGGAATCTTTTTGCCGTCTTCGCCGATTTTTCCATTTCCAACGGCTATTACTTTACCTTCAGCCGGCTTTTCTTTGGCTGTATCGGGAATAATAATCCCCCCCTTTGTTGTTGTTACTTCTTCAACACGCTTTACCAAAATACGATCATGCAATGGTCTAAGTTTCATGGTCTTACATTCTCCTTTTTGTTTTTCAAATTACAATTGGTTATTTTTAATAGAAATTGTCTATCGTAATAATCGGATTATCAATGACCGCATTGAATTCTCCCGGCCCGGAGTCACCCCCCTTCAAAGATGATAATAAATGATATTAATTGTTTAAATAAGTTTGAGTTCAGATATGCAGAACTTTTTTGAAAACAATAATCACGCATTCCTGTTTGTAAAGGGATGCTTTGGAATTTTTTAACAAATTATTACATCGGATTAATTAATAATAAAGCACCGGGTTCTTTTGAGATACCATTTATTATAAAAAACAGACTAATCTGAAGTTTTATCGGCGCTTTTATCAGATTTATTTGAATCAGATGTTTCCCCGTGTTTTTTTGGAGGAGTCGAACTGCTTTGGGATCTGCTTGAATAGTCTGTTACATACCATCCACTTCCTTTAAGCTGAAAGCTGTTATGAGATATCAGCTTATGCATTTTTCCAGAACAAAATCTGCATTTATTAAGCGGCTTATCCGAAAACTTTTGTATAGTTTCTTCAATTTTGCCGCATTTTGTGCATTCATATTCATAAATGGGCATAAACGATTTCCTCCCGAATTTCATAAAATACCCGCAGATATACAAGGTATTTTTATCTTATATAAAACATAGCGTACTAAATATAGTCAGCATCGCATGGTTGTCAAGAAAATGAACCTATTTTGTTTTGCTTCTACGCGCTTTGCAAATGCAATTCATCAAATTTATCAACAGGAACGCGCCATTTGTCGTAAAATATAAGAACATTTGAAAGACCTTGTAATTTAACAGATTTGAGTATTTCATGTGTACTGTTGTGAACCCTTGTTTCTTCCGCCAATTTTTCTTCATGCGATGCGTTAAAGTTCTGGAGGAATTCACTGAATCTAACTATGTGAATAAGTTCGTGCGTAATTATGTAAAGTATAAAAGGGCAAAGTTTTATAGCCTTAAAATCACTTATAACAGCAAGAATGGAATTGTCCTGCAAGCATATTTTGTAAAAATCATATGCAGAGGAGCCAAGACAGGAATTTTTTGGACTAACTTTATATCTGATTATTTGGGCAAATGGCCCGCTAACTATCTCTTCGGGTGAAAGGTCGGCCAGTGTTTTTATATCGTACCTCCGGCGAAGCCATTGGCTTGAAGATAACTTGTAATAATCACTAACAAGCTCTTCAGCCATTTCAGACGCTTGATTAACGATTTTTATCTGTTTTTTATTGAAGTTATCTGATTCTTTCTGATTAAGCATTGTGTAATCTTATTTGAAATTAAAACAGTTGTATATTAAAATATGTCAATATTTGAGAACCGTCAAATATAAAAACATGAAAAAAATATGGACAAATAATAATCAATGGTGTTAGTAATACAATTTGCGAGTCAGAAAACAAATTACATAGGAGGTGATCTGTTGGGTAGCGTAGTTAAAAAGCGAAGGAAAAAAATGAGAAAGCATAAGCATAAAAAGCTTTTAGTCCGTACGCGACATCAGAGAAGAAAGGGTAAATAGAGCTACCTGCAGTATCTTATGGTGATGTTGTAAAAAGCACCTGCAATCTTAAACAAAACAGTGCAGGTGCTTTTTTTGTTTTTAAGGATTATAACTTTGGCAAAAACTTTGCGGGTGTATAATCCGCAACTGCTCACAAAAAGGGCAAAAGCGACTTAGGTCAATATCCCTTGAGATATTTGAACAGCTCAGAATCTGTTGAAAGGATAATAGAGGTGTCTTTGCCAAGAGCTTCATTATATACTTCAAGGGTCTTTACAAAAGAGTAGAAAGCCGGATCTGCTCCAAAGGCCTTGGCGTATATCCTTGTGGCCTCCGCATCGGCTTTACCCTCCAGTTCCTGTGCCTTTCTATACGCCTCCGAAGTTATTCGTTTCAAATCGCGTTCTTTTTCACCGGTTATTTTTTGGGCTTCACCGTGCCCTTCTGACCGGAATTTTTCTGCTATTTGTTTACGTTCTGCAATCATTCGGGCATATACTGAGTCCCTAACTTCCGTGACATAATTGATCCGCTTGATTTTTACATCTACCAGCTCTATACCAAACTGGGCCAGCTTTGGTTGGGCCTGCTCGAGAATGCCCTTCATTATTAATTCTCTTCCGGTCTTGATGGCAAATGTTGATTGAAACTCATATTTTTTATTTTCCATCATTCCTACTTCAAATGTGTCCAGTTCTCTTGCGCTTTTCCTAACAGTTTCAATAAGGCTGTATGATGTTATAAAATTTCGGACTGCCGGGTCAATAATATCATCTAATCTCGCCAGAGCGCTTACGGTGTTATTTACTGTCTGAAAAAATTTTACCGGATCAACTATTTTCCATCGTGCGAACGTATCAACCCAGATATATGTTTTATCGAGAGTCGGTATCTGGCCTGGATTTCCATCCCATTGCAAAAGGTTTTTAGGAAAATAGTTTACTTCCTGTATAAGAGGAATTTTAATATATAACCCGGGTTCTTTTTTGGGAGAACCTACAACTTTTCCAAACTGAGTTATGATTACCTGTTCGGTCTCATCAACAATGAAGGCCGAGCCTGTAATTAACAGAAGTGTAATTATACAACAAATTAAAATAATACCTCTATTTTTCATTTTTTATGGCACCTATTTGTTTTTCAAGATTAAGAAGAGGCAAAACATTCTTCTGGTTGGCGTCTATTATGTACTTGTTTCCAAGCTTCGGCAGAATATCTTTTAACATTTCAAGGTACATCCTTTTTTTGGTGATATCCTTTGCCTTGGCGTATTCCTGATATAAGGCAACAAACTTTGCTGCATCTCCCTTTGCGCGGTTAACTCTGTCTAAAGCATATCCCTCGGCAACTCTTATCGTTCTTTCGGCCTCTCCCATTGCTTCCGGTAGAGCCTTATTGTATGCTTCCCTTGCCTGATAGATCAGCTTTTCCTTTTCCTGAACAGCCTGGTTTACTTGATTAAATGACTGTTGAACAGGCTCAGGCACATTAGTTTTTTCCATTTCGATTGTAACAATGCTCAACCCGGCTTCTGATTTATCTAATTCAGCCTGAAGAACAGCTTTGGCTTCTTCGGCTATTTCTCCTCGTTTGCTGATGACTTCATTAATGCTTCTGTCACCGATAATAAGCCGCATAGCAGCTTCGGACATATCGGAAAGCAGAGTATCAACCTGCCTGATTTTAAATAAATAATTATATGGATCGTTAATTCTGTAATGAACAATCCATGGAGCCAAGGCAACATTAAGATCGCCTGTCAGCATGAGAGCCACGCTATCGCTCTCGCTTTCAGATGAAAAACGTTGTTTGTCATCGACTCTGAGCGAGCGAAAACCGAATTCTTTCTTGTATACACGCCTTACTTTGACCTTGGTAACTTTTTCTATAACCGGAGGCAGTTTGAAATTAAGGCCTGGCTGGCTGGTCCTGATGTATTTCCCGAATCGTTGAATGATTCCGACC
Source organism: Pseudomonadota bacterium (assembly GCA_018823005.1). Taxonomy (GTDB): domain Bacteria; phylum Desulfobacterota; class Desulfobacteria; order Desulfobacterales; family RPRI01; genus RPRI01. The sequence continues at coordinate 17,998 of JAHJJB010000056.1, forward strand.
TCATCGACCCCAATTGTGTAAACCATGGATGATCCCAAATACAAAAGAAACAGTATAAGAATTATAATCGGAAGCCCCGGTAGATTAAGTTTTGGAAATTTTTTTATAAAATTCTCCATCTGAGGAGGAACCCCTGTTTTGCCTTGTTGCTGCTCTTTAAGCTTTTCCCAATCCCAACTCATTGATATTTATCCTTATGTTTGATATTCTTAACGTTAGGCATCGCACTCTGTTTTTTACGTTCGTGATGTTTCTTGTTGATAAGCAGTTATTCAAAATGTTAGGAAATTTGGTAATGTAATATTGATTTTAACGATTTCGCAAAAAAAATCTTAACCTTTAGATAACTTACGCACCAATTCAAGTCAAGCAAAATAACCGTAATTTATGGCAGGGAGGCCGTGTTTATTAATAAAAAGCCGTTCTTACCAGGGAGCTTTGAATAACTCCCATATCCCATATATGGCCTTTTATTCGGATGTTATTAAAAGATCTTTTAAAGCGACTTATTTAGAGTTTACCGTTTATGGAAGAGACAAAAAAAAAGCCGGATGACTTTGTGCATATTGGCAATATTTTAGGAGATGCTTTAAATAAGTTCCGCGCTGAATCTGATTTGGAACTAACAGGCGTTTTTACCATCTGGAATAATGTCGTCGGGGAAGCTATTGCAAATAATAGCAAACCTGCGGGATTCAAGGGGAAGATACTTCTCGTTTATGTTAACAGTCCTGTCTGGATACAGGAACTTCAGTACTATAAAAAAGATATGATAACAAAAATAAATGATGCGCTTGGAAAAGAGCTTGTTTGCGATATAAAATTCAGGATCGGAGCTGTGTGAATATGGATTTGCTTACTACTGACACTTTCTTCAATGGTAATATAAGTGTTAAGCAGAATAGAAATGGATACCGTTTTTCAATAGATGCAATCCTTCTTGCCGGGCATGTTAAAACAAACTCCGGCGATAGAATTCTTGATATCGGCACAGGATCAGGCATCATTTCACTCATACTTGCATCCCGGAATCCTCAAATTAATATATACGGAGTTGAGGTGCAGAAAAATCTTGCTGATATTGCCATCTTGAATGTTAAGGATAATAATCTTGAAGACAGGATCAAGATTTTATGCGCCGATATAAAAAATCTTAATGCAGATATGATTTCGGGACCCCTTGATATTGTTGTGAGTAACCCACCGTACAGGAAAGCCGAATCGGGAAGGGTGAATTCTGATAATCAGCGGGCTATAGCGAGACACGAAATTGATATAACTCTTACAGATATCCTTAAAGCTGCAAGCCGTTTATTGCATGTTTCAGGAAGGTTCATAATTATTTATCCTTCAGAGCGTATAGCTGATGTGGTTACACAAATGCGTTTATCAGGGATTGAGCCAAAGAATTTCCGGTTTATATATTCAAAAAGCAATTCGGAATCGAAACTTGTAATAGTGGAGGGATTGAAGGGAGGTCGCACCGGCGCAAAAATCGTTTCCCCCCTTGTTATATATAATGATGACGGCACATATACTGATGAAGTTAACAGAATGTTTATGCCATAGCCGGTTGGTGTTGTTGCTCAGGAGAATTTATTTATAACTTCACCGGTTATTACTTTGGGGTAAAAATATGTAGATTTGCTCGGCATTATCAGGCCTTCGCCGGCTATCCTTTGAACCTGTTCAATCTTTGTGGGATTAAGAATAAAAGCTATATCGCACTTTCCTGAAGTTACTTGTTCTATAGCCTCATTATCGGAACTCGTGTAATTAATTAGTTTTTCATTGTCAAAACCGGCCTGATCGAATCCTATAATCTCAGTAAGTATCAGCTTTGTCAGGACAGTTACATCTAAACGAAGCAGAGATTCAGGAAGTTCGTTTCCATATCTTGATTCCATAGCCTGTTGTTTGAGTGATAAGATATAAAAAATGTTTCTGTTTTTAATTAGTACGCCAATTTTGTTTGTTAAGGACTCTAATCTTAATTCAGCGATAAACATATCTATTGTTTTATCAGATACTTTTGGGTCAAACGGTATTCGTGTTATATCAAAATACTTTGAAGCTTTATTCTCGAAACCGGAAAGATTTGATTCCGTGACTCCAGTCAGCATGCGATGGGCTGGTAGTATTATCAGTCCGGGATCTTCCATGCTGCATAAGTACATCATTATGAAGTTGGCAGGATGCGTTGCTGAGAACTCAGGATTGTTTTTTGATGCCCATTCTCTGTAATTAAGGGCTGTTTCATATCGGTGGTGCCCGTCTGCTATATAGAGAACTTTATCTTTATAACCGTTTGAAATATTTTCCTGAATAACCGGGTCGGTTATCTTCCAAAGCAGATGCCTGTGCCCTTTATCATCGGTGAAATCCAAGTGGGCGGTTTTAGACAAGGCTGCTTTTTCAAGAACAGTCAGTATATCGATTTTGCCGGAAAAAAGTGAAAAAACCGGGCTGAAATTGGCGTGGCAAGCTTTCATAATCTGAAGACGTTCCGATTTTACCTTTGAATAAGTCTTTTCATGAGGGAGAATAATTCCTTTTTCAAATGGCTCAAGCCTTACAAGAGCTATAATACCAAAACGTCTTATCGCTCCCTTATCAGTTGAAAATTCAACAGAAGAAAGGTAAAAAGCCGGGGCATTATCCTTTACAAGCACAGCATCCGTGAGCCATTCGTTAAAAAAAGCGGCAGCCCTTGTGTAGCGGTTGTTCTTTTCATCATCGAATTCTGTTTCATTGCCTAGAATAAGACGAATTGCATTTTTAGGATGCCTGTTATGAAAATTAATTTGTTCCTCTTTGGAGATAACATCATATGGAGGTGTTGCAACATCTGCCAAACTGCCGATTTTTTCCGTGTTATAAAGAATCCCCTTGAAAGGGATGACGTCCGCCATATTAATTTTTCCTTCCCTGATGACCCAGTAAAAAGCCCATCCCCTTGTTCATTGGGACAGATTTTGATTATACGTGACGAAGCAGGTATATTTTACGGAATCATCTTCTTCTATATAGATTAATAAAAAAATGATGGGAACTGATACTAGAAAGAATACGGCAGTTCAAGTTAAAAAATAAGGTTTTTCTGAAATTGGTTTGGATCAAGGGAGCCCCTGCTCCACGATCCCCTTAAAAATACGTTGAATATGGGATAAAAAGAATGTAAGAAACAACATTGACAGCTAACATCCAAACGTTATATTGGAACCACCGTTTTGGATTTGGTGAGTTTTGGAGAGGTGGCCGAGCGGCTGAAGGCCCCGCTCTCGAAAAGCGGTATCCTGTCAAAAACGGGATCGTGGGTTCAAATCCCACCCTCTCCGCCAAATAATAAAATCAGTTGGCTGTTTTGGGATATAATGGGTAATTTTACAATAGCTTTGTTAATGGAGAGATGTCCGAGCGGCTGAAGGAGCACGACTGGAAATCGTGTGTGCTGCCAAAAGCGGCACCGAGGGTTCAAATCCCTCTCTCTCCGCCATTTAATGTAAGGTTTAACAGCCTTTCTTGAAATCGAACAAAACTGAGTGCTCTCCGGGTCTCGTATTACTTCTCATTATGCGGTTTTATGTGGCTTATTCCGGGCTTTAATTTCAAAATGTAGCCCTGATTATATATCACAGGAAATTTAATTATGTCCTATCTTGTTTTAGCTCGCAAGTATCGCCCTCAGACTTTTGATGATGTTATAGGTCAGGAGCATGTTACACGCACATTAACAAACACCATTTCGGCCGGACGGGTTGCACATGGCGTTCTTTTTTCCGGCCCGCGGGGTACAGGGAAAACGACTGTTGCCAGAATCCTGGCTAAAGCCATGAATTGCATAAATGGCCCAACTCCTGCTCCCTGCAATATATGCCGATCCTGTACCGAGATTACCCTTGGAAATTCTGTTGATGTGCTTGAAATTGACGGAGCATCAAACAATGGCGTTGAGAATGTTCGGGATCTCAGAGACAATGTTAAATATAAGCCTGCATACAGCTCTTACAAAATTTATATAATTGATGAAGTTCACATGCTCAGCACCCCGGCGTTTAATGCTCTTTTAAAAACGCTTGAAGAACCCCCGCCGCATGTAATGTTTATCTTTGCAACGACTGAACCTCATAAGATACCCGTTACAATATTATCAAGATGCCAGCGCCATGATTTTAAAAGAATCAGTCTTGATTCGATCGTAAGCCATATGGCTTTGGTTTGTGAAAAAGAAGGTGTAAATATTGTCTCGGAAAGCCTCTTCTTAATTGCGCGGGCAGCGGGGGGGAGCATGAGAGATGCCCTGAGCCTTCTTGACCTTGTTATTAGCTGTTCCGAAGGGCCAGTGACGAATGAGAACATCCTGGATATTCTTGGAATTGTAGATAGAAGAGCAATATTTATGATTTCTGAAGCTATTTTGAGTTCGGATTTTCCTGTTCTGCTCGATTTGCTGGAGGATCTTTATAATAGTGGTCATAATATAAAAGAGCTTTATTATGATATAGTGGAGCATTTCAGAAATCTTCTTGTAGTCAAAATGGTGAAGAAGGTCAGTAAGCTTGTAACTTTACCTCCCCATGAGATAGTCATGATGTCTGAGCAGGTAAAGAATATTTCTGCAACCACATTAAACCAGATTTTTGATGTGCTATATAAGGAAGAATCCTCTGTCAGGCTTTCGCCAAATCCGAAACTTTGCCTTGAGATGGTTTTTCTAAAAATGTTTCAAATAAAGCCGGCTTTGCCTATTGAAGTTCTTATTGAAAAAATCGATAATCTAAGGCACATGATTCCGGAAAAACAGAAAAAGGATTTTTTTAACACAGCAACTGTTTGTGTGGACTATAAGATGGATAAGGATGAATTAATTGGGAGAACGCCTCAAAAGATCCTTGAGCCTGAAAATAAAGAAGGATATGGGGCTGACACAAAAGAGGCAATGACACAGAAAGCTCTCGAACAAAGCGATGATTATGAAAGAACATGGGAAAAGCTGTATGCAATTATATCTGAAAAACATCCTTCACTCGCTGCGAGTATGGCGAAATGTTCGATAAGAAAAATAACTGGAAACAGGCTTGAGATTGAAGTTGGCGGAAACGGTTTTAATGTGAATATGATTAAACGGAGGAAAAACCTCGATATTTTGGACAAAGTTTGCAGAGATTTTTTTGGAAAGAGCATGGAAATTGCTTTGGAAGAAAAAAAAACTTCTGAACTAAAGATCGCTCAAGAAAAAACCGGGACTACTAATTTGATATCTGATGCGCTTAATCACCCCCTTGTAACTGATGCAGTAGAAATATTTAAAGGGAACGTACTGGATGCAAAGATTTTATAGGAGGAATTCTGATGAAGGGAATCGGGAATATGATGAAGCAGGCCCAGAAGCTTCAGGCCGGCATGGTCAAACTTCAGGAAGAGCTGGCTTTAAGAACTGTTGAAGCAACTTCCGGAGGAGGCATGATTAAAGTTGAGGCAAACGGGAAACAGCAGATCGTTTCCATACGCATAGAAAAAGAGGTTGTTGATCCGAACGATGTTGAAATGCTTCAGGATCTTATTATTGCGGCCGTTAACGATGCTCTGTCTAAATCCCAGGAAATGGTTTCCCAGGAGATGAGTAAATTAACCGGAGGCATCAGTATCCCGGGACTTATGTGATCTTCTATGCGGAATTTCCCATTTGAACATAATTAATGGACCCGTAAAAAATCATTTTCACACAAAGATCACGGAGGACACAAAGAAAAATCTGAATGTTTGCAATAGGCTTTTCTTCGTGCCTTTGTGCCTTCATGTGAAAAATTAACTTTGTACGAAGCCGTCATATTTGAGGCGTTTTTATGCACTACCCGCTGTCTATTCTGAATCTTATAAAAAATCTGGCGAAACTTCCCGGTGTCGGAGAAAAAACCGCTGAACGCCTTGCAATGCATATCCTGCGTTCCCCGCTTAAAGAAGCAGAACAGCTTGCAGCCAGCATACTGGATATAAGGCAAAAAGTGAGGATATGCAGTCTCTGTTTTGCATTGAGTGAAACAGAAACCTGTCATATCTGCAGCGATCCGGCAAGGAATATCGCTTTGGTGTGCGTGGTTGAACAGCCTGCCGATATGGTTGCAATAGAAAAATCAGGATCCTTTAAAGGGCTATATCACATACTTTCTGGGGCTTTATCCCCCATGAATGGTGTCGGGCCGGATAATATAAGAATCAGAGAACTTGTTGAAAGAACAAGAGAAGGGAAAATCAAAGAGATTATACTTGCAACGAGTACCAGTGTTGAGGGTGAGTCCACCGCTTCTTATATTGCTCAATACCTCGTAAAATACCCGGTAAAGGTCACCCGTATAGCCTCCGGTGTTCCGATAGGCGGTGATCTTAAGTATGTGGATCAGGTAACATTGAGAAGGGCCATGGAGACCAGGCATGCAGTCTAAGGCGGTTCGGCCGGATGATATATTCAAATGCACAATGTGCGGCGATTGCTGTAAGGGCTATGGCGGGACTTTCGTAGCAAATGAAGATATTGAAGCAATAGCCGGGTATATAAAAGCCGATCATGAAAGCTTCATATCGAAGTATTGCGAAATTTCCGGCGGAAAACCTGTACTTGCCAGGGGCAGGAACGGATATTGCATTTTCTGGGACAAAAGGTGTACGATTCATTCCGTTAAACCGCGCATGTGCCGGCAATGGCCATTTATAAAAAGCGTTCTGGCAGATTCGGACAACTGGTACGTTATGGCCGGAATGTGTCCCGGCATTCGTACGGATGTGTCAGCCGATCTTGTAAGAGAGTGTGTCGAGCGGGAGCTGCCCAAAAGCGGTTAATCACAGTTTCCAGCTTTTGTTTTCCGTCAGCTTGTAAACATTTTTATCTTCTCCGCCGGATATTATTTTGAGAAGGATATTCCTATTTTCCAGTTCTTTTATAGCTTCAAAAAGAGCTTCTTTCGTGCCGTTCCATACTCCGAGAAGATTTTTGGTGGATATGACGATTTCATTGTCATAAAAGCCGCAGCATAAAAGATAGACGGATATGGTTTCGACTGAAAGACCTATTCTGAATATATACTGATTAATGGTTGGCCCTGGGGGATTATGGTTGTGATTCATGAGCATTCCCTTGTTCAATAATTTCTAATTAGCCTGGTTTTTGATTTCGTTGCCTATAGAAAGCCATTCAAGAAGTATAATTAACTCTCTACGAAACCATAAAACATAAATCAACACAAAAGACTCAGGGTGATATATAAAAGATGATAGGAATATTTGATTCAGGAATCGGCGGGCTGACTGTTGTCAAGGCGATAACGGAAAGGATTCCCGGCTATGATATAATATATTTCGGTGATACGGCACGCACGCCTTACGGAAACAAGAGTCCCGAAACGGTTATAGAATATGCAGTTCAGGATACGACTTTTTTGCTCAACAACGGGGCGAAGATAATTGTAATGGCATGCAACACTGCTTCAAGCGTTGCATTTGATATTATTGAAAAAAGATTTGATGCCCCTGTATTTGAGGTTATCACTCCGGCAGCAGAGCTTGCCCTTGAGTCTTCCCGAAAAATGGCTATCGGAGTAATAGGTACAAGGGCAACGGTCAAAAGCGGCATTTATGAAAAAAAGATCAAGGCTTTAAATCCCGGCGCCAGGATCTATTCTGTTGCATGTCCTCTTCTTGTTCCTCTGGTTGAAGAAGGGTGGATAGACAGGCCGGAAACTGCGATGATAGTAAAAAAATACCTCCATCCCCTGAAAGTAAGACAGATTGACACACTGATTCTGGGATGCACACATTATCCCCTGTTAAAGCATGTAATCCAGCGGAAAATCGGGAAAAGGATAAATATCATTGATTCTTCAACAGGAGTTGCAGGGAAAGTGGAAAAATTTCTTAAAGAGCGTCCCGATATTGATTCTCTGTTGAGCAAAAACGGAAAAACAAGAATTTTTGTATCGGATGTAACGGATCAGTTTGCAAAAACCGCAAGAGTCACACTTAAGCAAAATGTTCTGCTTGAGCATGTAAAGATATAAAGTTCGCGGATAGTCAGACTCCTGAACAGCTACTTTATTTTTAAAAAAGCGTTTATTACCACTTCCGGCGTTATTCCCTCAAGGCATTTCATCTCTTTGCAGTCTGATTTTCCGGTTTCAAAGCATGGACTGCAATCGGTTTCCGATCGGAGAACCTCAACTGATCGTCCAAA
>JAHJJB010000002.1 GCA_018823005.1 Pseudomonadota bacterium
GGCTCCGTGAGCACGGCCCATTTGGGGCTGCCCGGATTTCATGGATGCTGATATGCCGCCGTTGACGAAGGGCATGGAATTATTTCTGCGGTTCGCATACGCACCCATACCCAAACTATTTAATGATCTCCAATCGGAATGTTATTTTGAGAACCGCTATAGTTACCCGCCCTTATCGGGGTGTATAAGTGAGAAAAAGGCTCATAATCACACCGGAATAAGTTGTTGTCGATTTCAATTATATGCCCATCAGCGTGAGCGCTCTCAATATGATGAATGGCATGCTTATAGTTCTCAACAATTAATGGATACCTCACATTCGTTATATTTATTGATAAATAGTGACAGGACGTTAAATCTGTATAATCATAGAGTTACCATAGTCAAACCCCATGAGTTTTTCATAGCTTCAGGCATAATAGAGAAGATTTTATTTTATCTCAATGCACTCCGGCAAGAGTTTTTGCAAGACCGGGCAGCCTGGAAAGCACATCTTCTTCTTCTCCCTGCGTAAACCTTGTGGATGCAATGCCAAGGGTGGCGAATGTTTCCACATCTATTCTTTTGGCATTCAAAAGATATGTTTTCCCTATAATTCTAAGGCTTCCGGTTACGACCTGGTTCGCGGCAAGGCCTTTTCCTGCTTTAACGGCCTGCTTCTCATCAACAAGACCGATCTGCTGAAGCTTCATTTCATGGAGCACATCAAGCAGGTTTTCTCTGTTTACCAGTATGAACCTGTTTAAAAGGAAAAGCTCCTCCCTTAGAACCTCGGTTATTATCAATGCAACCGTCCTGTATTGTTCAGACGCTTCCAGATCATATATAACAAGCCTGGTCGTACCTGAAATCTCTTCATGCCCTGGCTTCACGGGAACAGTATCCACTGGTTTTGCCGGTTCTGGTTCCGGGGCCAAGGCAATCAGTTTTTGATCAGCAGGTGTCACAGGCCGCTCAGTTGACGGAGGTGTAACCTGTGTAACAGCTTCGGGTACATGCGTAATTATAGACGGGACAGGTTCAGGAGATGCCGCAACCGGTTCCGGCTCAGGAGCCACAGCAAGTTCTTTATCCTGAACATAGACCTTTTCACTTTTTCTTAATGCCGTTTCAAGCATGTCTTTCTTAGCGCTCATAAAAACGATCCGGTACAATTCCTTTATTATCCGGCTCATCTTTTCACTGCTTGATCTTTCATATTTATCAATCCGGTCGCGCGCTTCGAATCTCTTGCCGGTACTGTTATTTATCATTATAATGGTAAAATAATAGTCGTTTTCTATTAGCATGTTCGACTCAATCCTACGCTCGATTATGATAGTATATTCCGCATAGAGAGCCTTTCCTATCTGCCTTGCAAGCATACACCCGTTTTTCACAACCTCAAAGTATGTAAGAGCAAGCCCCCCTAAAACTTCTTCCACATCGCTTGCCGGCACAACTTCATAGATGTCCGTCTGTTTGAGAAATCGCCCAACACCGTTGAATTGTCTAACCGCAAACTCTTTGTGAAAAGAGTTCCAGGGTCCTGCTCCGGCTGGATACGGATAAGGGGCTGATATCGGCTGGATATAAACTCTAAGTTTTGAGGTAGGAGGAGGAGGAGAAATTGCTTTCAGCCGGATTCCTGCGCAGGAGTTCAGAAGTAAAAGAGAAGCTGCCGTCAGGATATACAGGAAAAGTCTAAAAAAAAGCTTTTTCATAATTAACTCCCAGCCGGGCTGTTTTTCATTAATTCTGCAACATGCTTTGCCTGAATTTGATTAGAATCTTCTTTGAAAAAAAGTATACGGCAGACAGGCTTATATGTCAATGACCCGGGAAAACTCAAATTACTCGCTGTCGATCGCTTTTAACATAGGCCTCTGATCTTCATCTTTTGATTGCCATTTTTCAAGATAAACCTTTTTTTTCTTTAATACATCATCGTGGTTATCACTTGCCCACTGATAAGCTGAATCACTGTTTTTGATTAATCTAGCCTTATTTATCAACTTTTGAACTTTGTCAGTTCCCAACTGATCCTTTGTAACCGGGACTAACGAAAATCTGGCTCTCCATGCACCCATCCGCGGTTCGACCTGAACATAATAGGTTTTGCCGGGAAGCAGATTGGCTTTCATGAAGTCAGCGGCTTCAGAAACTACCATAAATAAATGATCTCCAGATTCAGCCAAGTATGGCAGTTTCTGATTGTACGGCACAAAGCCTATAAATTTATCATCATCATATACTGCTGCATGAATTTTGAAACCTAAAGAAGTAGGCCGAATAAAATATACCAATGCATTATCATTTTCCAGGGCTATATCAGTGTCAATTGGAACAGACAGATTCATACTCGGGGTAGCACATCCAAACAGTCCTGCTGCTAATATAACAACAGCAATTACTTTAATAGTTTTATTCATAGTACCTCCTTTTTTGTATAATGGATTGTTCACCAGGCGTATTTTTTTCGCTCCTGTGCGGCAGCCTGTTATTATTTTGCAAAGTCCAGATATCTGAAATTATTTATAAAAACTGGCTTATTGAAACTTCCCGTGCTTTCCAACACCTTTTGTAAACTTTTCAGCCCCTTGAAAAGCCTCACCTTTTTTAACCGTTTCCATGCCATGCCGGAATTCATTAGTCATAGCATCGTCAAAAGATTTCCCCCACTGTTCATAAGCGCTCATGCGATCACTTCGCATACACATCTGTGGAAATTTTGCGATTTGAACCGCCAATTCTTCCGCAGCTTCCCGGGATTCTCCATGCGGCACTATTCTGTTTGCAAGTCCCATCCTTTTAGCTTCAACAGCCTCAACAGGGCGTCCGGTCAGAATCATATCCATTGCATTACTCATACCGATCAAACGAGGCAAACGTACCGTGCCGCCATCAATTAACGGGACCCCAAACCGCCGGCAAAAAACGCCAAAAACAGCTGTTTCTTCCATTACTCGTATATCACACCACAAAGCAAGCTCCAAACCACCTGCAACCGCATACCCTGAAATTGCTGCAATGACCGGTTTTTTAAGCATCATTCTGCTTGGCCCCATCGGACCGTCACCTTCAGGTTCAAGTCTATTAAACAGGCTCTTATCCAAACTGGCGAAAGCCTTCAAATCCGCTCCTGCGCAAAAAGTATTGCCGATACCACATAATACAGCCACCAGAAAGGCATCATCTTTTTCAAATTCACGAAAGGCATTGGCAAGAGCTGCTGCTGTTGGTCCATCAACAGCATTTTTTGCTTCAGGCCTGTTTATGATTACTGTAAATATAGAGTCCTTTTTTTCAATAAGTACCGTCATAATTCCTTCCTAATCCTTTTGTATTTTAAAACCGATACAAGCATCCAAATTTGTTTAAAATCATTTTCACCATAGCTAATCGCCTCCCTTAATCGGTGCAGCCTCTGACAACACGACCTTTTTAAACAGGCTCAGACTTCCGCCATTCAGTCTTTATTTTAACTTCCCCCCGTGCAGTTATTCCGGTACGCACGTTCTGAGGGATCCTGTCGGTAGTATTCCTTCAAAACACGATAAAGATCCGGTGCCTGCTCAATCATTAACCGCGGCTGATCGAAGAATTGTTCAGTGGCTACGGCAAAAAATTCCGCTTCACTAGTCGCACCGTAGGCATCGAGGAAAGATTTCTTGCCCTTTTCTGTGTCGTCTTTGAGACGTAGATATTCACGCGAACATGTCAGGACCCAGTCACGGTATTCAGTCCGGTCGCGCAGAGGAGGTGTACCGTCGGCCGCGCCGTCGAGCATGTCCAGTTTATGGGCGAATTCGTGGTAAATAACGTTGTGGCCGGACTCGGGATGGCGGCCACCGAGCAGGGCGGCGTCCCAGACAATAATCAGCGGCCCCTGCTGGAACGCCTGTCCGATAATGGGATGTTCCTGCTCAATTGGCGCGAATCTATTTTCAAAGAAGCCCGGATTGCGTTGAGGCGGAACAACGGTAGAGGGATAGACGATGATTGACTCGATATTCCGGTAGTAGTTGTGGGACAGACCCAGAATAAGCAGACAGGCCTGAGCGGAGATCGTGACGCGTATCTCGTCGGTAAGCTCCAGCCCACCAGCTCCTTCCCAATTTTTTTCGGCGATAAACACCTTTATCAAGGCACGCAGTTGAACACGCTCGGCATCTTCGAGCATGCAGTAGTGGGCAACGTTACGGCGGATTATATCCTCCCATAAGTAAGGAAAAGGAGCCTGGGCGAGCTTCTTTCGGCGACGATCTATAAACCAATGAAACATTGGAATTTCCTATTGGTTCTTTGCTCTCGGTAACTGGCGCAGGACCATGCTGCTCTAATGATATCCGGGAAGATTATCGAATTATAGCTACAAGTCGTGTTTAAGGGATTAGGAGGTGTATCTTCCAAGTGATTGTTACCCGACAATTATCCGGCACTTTAAATATTAAAATTGAAGCTCTCCGGGGCAAATTTCATGCCACTACTTTTCTATTCCCACTCTTGCCGGTACACCTTTTTGAAAATAGTGCTTGATCTCCTTCATTTCCGTGACAAGGTCGGCTTTTTCAATAATTTCCGGGGCTGCGCCTCTTCCGGTAATGACAAGCTCCATATGATCAGGTTTGCCTGATATTATATCAAGAAGATCTTCAACTGATATAAGACCGCATTTAACTGCCACGTTCGCTTCCTCGAGGACCATTACATCGCAGCCGGATTACTCCATCAGAAGCCTTACTTTATTGATTCCTCTGCGGGCGGCTTCAATATCTTCCTGCGAAGGCTTCCCTTTAATGAAGCGCCCAAGGCCGAACTGTTCTACAGTTATTAAATCGGAAAACTTTTTGAGCGCCCTGATTTCACTGTAATCTCCCATCTTGATAAACTGGGCTATGTAAACTTTTAAACCGGCTCCGGCGGCTCTTATTGACAGCCCCATTGCCGCTGTTGTTTTACCTTTTCCATCTCCGGTGTATACCTGAACGTAACCTTTCATTAATTCACCCTCATTTTTACCAATCCATCATTCTTCGATTTTTCTCAGAAGGTCGTTTACCGAACATTCATTTTCAAGCAGCACCTTCACAGTGCTCCCCGATCTTGCGGCCGTGACTTCATTGCCTTCTATATCCAGAATGCGTTTTATGGTATCCCGCTTAACCGGTCCTTTTTTTCCGAGGATATCAACTGGATCATTTAAGAAAAACTTATTCCTTACAACAAAAACAACAACGTTCCCGTTCTCAACACCGGTCACTTTTCCGATAAATGTTCTTTCCGTAGCAGGTTTAATGTCCATGTAATTCGGAATGGTTTCATTCGTATTTCCGAAATAGAATCCTGTGCAGTAGTCTCTGTTGCTTATCCGTGAAAGTTCATCGATCCATTCGTCTTTAACCGTATATTCCGCGGGTGATTCATAATATGAGTCTATAGCCTCCCTGTAAACTTTGACGGCCGAAGCGACGTAGTTTATACCTTTCATGCGCCCTTCAATTTTCAGCGAAGAGGCGCCTGTATTAATCATTTCAGGAATGTATCTTATCATGCAGAGATCTTTTGAGTTGAAAATATAAGTTCCCCGGTTGTCTTCCGCAACCGGCATGTATCTCCCGGGCCTTGTCTCTTCAACTACCGAATATCTGAATCTGCATGGCTGGCAGCATTCGCCTCTGTTGCTGTCGCGGTTTTCCATAAAATTGCTTAAGAGGCAGCGTCCTGAGTATGAGATGCACATTGCGCCATGAACAAATATTTCAACTTCAACATTGCCGAGCAGGGCTATCTCTTCAATCTCTTTTAATGAAAGCTCTCTTGCCGCATTTATCCTCGTAACTCCGAGATGTTTCCAGAAAAGGGCTGCTTTGTAGTTCGTAGTATTTGCCTGAGTGCTGAGATGAACCGGTATATCGGGGATAACTTTGCGGACTTCCAGCAATATTCCCGGGTCTGCAACAATAACGGCATCCGGCGAAATTTCGGCAAGGCTCTTCAAATAATCTGAAATGGCTTCCTGCTCGCTGTTTCTTGAAAATATGTTGCACGCCACATAAACCTTCACCCCTGATTTTCTTGCAAACAGGACTGCGCTTTCAAGCTCTTCCAGAGTGAAATTTTCCGATAAGTTTCTTAAGGAATAATCTTTCCCGGCAAGATAAACCGCATCGGCGCCGTAGTGTATGGCAATTTCAAGTTTTTCACGATTTCCCGCAGGCGCAAGAAGCTCTATTTTGCTGTTCGGTCTTTTATCCAAAAATTGTATTCCTTTTTAATTTGAAGCTCCCCGTAGCAAGCTACTGGGAATCTTCGACCGTAAGGACTTTCTTTCTGTTTTTGATTCGCTCACTACCCCCGTTGCAAGCTACGGGGAATGCGTTCGCTATTGCGGTTCAACCGGAAAATATTCTTTCTATCACGGCTTCAAGGCTTTTCTGCCAAGGTTTTGGAGTTATTCCGAACCTTTCTTGAATCAGGCTGCAGTCAAGGGCCGAAAAAGGGGGCCTTTTGGCTTTCGTTGGATACTCACCCGTAGTCAGAGGCTTTACAAGTTCTGTTGTGACGGGAGAGTGTTTTTTTGCAGTCTCAATTATTTTTTCTGCAAACCCATGCCATGATGTTATCCCTTCTCCGCAGTAGTGATAGGTTCCAAATCTAATTTCATAATTATTCTGAATGCGGGAAGCAATTATTAATAAGGTTTCGGCAAGGTCAGCGGCAGATGTCGGTGAACCGGACTGGTCAGAAACAACCCCGATAACCTCTTTTTCCTTTCCAAGCTTAAGAATAGTCTTTACGAAATTATGCCCGTGAACCCCATAAAGCCATGAAGTTCTTAATATTATGTGCTTTTCCAGAATATTTCTTACGACGTTTTCACCTTCGGCCTTGCTTTTTCCGTAAATACCGGTAGGCGAAACAGGATCTTTTTCAGTATACGGGGTTTTATTTGTACCGTCGAAAACGTAATCGGTTGAAATATGAATCATCGGAATTCCTGCATTTTTGCATGCTGCGGCCAGGTTTTCGGGACCGTTTACGTTTACTGCAAAACAGGCTCTTTCATCGGTTTCAGCCTTGTCGACATTCGTATAAGCAGCAGCATTGATAAGAATATCCGGCTTGTATTCCTTGAATACCTTCATTATGCCGGGTTCAACAGTTATATCAAGACAGGGAAGATCGAGTCCGATGGCTTCAATATTAAAAAAAGAGGCCTGCCTTAAAATCTCCCATCCGAGTTGACCTTCTGACCCGGTTACAAGTATTCTCATATCATTCAATCCTGATGGCTTCGTAAAAAGTCCGATTTTACAATATAAAATCACTCTTTCGGCTTCTAAATGCGGCGTATATTGCCAAAAGTATCGGCAAAGGTCGGGAGCTTTTTATCCTTTTCAGATAAAA
>JAHJJB010000057.1 GCA_018823005.1 Pseudomonadota bacterium
ACAGGAATGCCGGCCTCTTTATGCGTATAGTTAAAACCGTCAAGCCCGACCCGCGAGGTACAACACATGGGTTCCGTTAACTTTAAGAAATTCAGCTCTGCATGCAATTTTCCGCTAACCGAGATTTTGGCAAGAACCCTGTCCGGCTGGTTGATAAAATTCAAAGAAGCATTTCTGTTCTGAAAACTTGCAGAGCCGTTTTGAAAAGACCCTTCAAACAGGCCGGATTTTCCGGATGGAGTTATGGCTTCCAGTTGTTTTATTTTTCCGGCCTTCCGGTCAAATATGTACGTGAACATGTTGGTCATATATCCAAGATTTACAATTGCTGCGCCAAATATGATTTCGTCGTTGCAGACGCCAAGATACTGCCATCGTTTTATCCGGAACCCGGTGATGAAACTTTTGACCAGGCCTTCTTTTTTATCTTTCCCGTAAATGCGCAGGTCAGACAGATTAAAGGATTCCACTGTAGAGCTGTGGATGCCAAATACGGGCCGTCCTTCAGGACCGATGAGTCTTGTTTCTTCTTTCGGGTTCATGCCGAGCCTCCTTTCTGGTATGCCTTTATAACACAAACTATCATATATGTTTCAAAAAAAACTGATATGATTAAACTCGTAAATAGTGAATAGTGACAAGTAAATAGTGATAAGTGAATAGTGACGAGTGACTGGTGACAGGTAACTGCTATTTACGATAAACGAAGCACGATATACGATTCACGAGCGTTGATCCACGAACAACGAATCACGAGACCTATATTATTACGATCTGTTCATCGGCGACGGTGAGCTGGATAAGTCCGTCTTTTCCGACTAAGTGGGTGTTTTCAATACCGACAACACCCTTTCCCGGAAAGACGAGCTTGGGCTCGAGGGCTATTACCATTCCCTCCTGCAGGGCAATTTCCTGGCCTTTTGCAATGAATGGATATTCGTCGAGTTCAAGCCCGATTCCATGACCTGCAAAGCGTATTTTCTGGTCGCCGATCCCCATGAAGTTGTCGCTGTAACCAAGTGTTCCTGCTAACTCTGTTGCCATTTCATAAAGATCGCAGGCTTTTAAACCGGGTTTGGCTTCCTTTTTCAGCATGGCATGAACATCCAGCATGGCCTGGTGGGCTTTTACAAGTTCATCCGGAAGATCCCCGATTGAAAAAATTCTTGTGTTGTCCGCAAGATATCCCATCCAGGCAAAGACATAATCGACAAGTACGGGCTGATGCTTTTGTATGGCCATAAAACCCGGCCCCTGGGCGACTGCATGCCCGACGCCAAGACCTCCGGTCGGAGATGAAAGGAAACTCGGAATGGCGGCGGACGGGCCGGCCATGATATGCCCGTAAAACATTTCACTTCCCCAGAGCCTCATTCTTACGATTCCCTGATGGCCCAATTTACGGGCTTCAGCTTCGATTTTCCCGGCAAATTCGATTTCGGTGATGCCTTCCTCAAGATGCTCTTTTACTTTTTGGGCGACTATGTCGGAAAAACAGGCAGCTTTTTTAATGATTTCAATCTCGTAATCTGATTTAACAGAACGGACAAGGCGTATGAAATGGGATACGTCAACAAGTTTTGAATTTTCGAAACATTCACGGTAGGTAAAATAAAAATTCGCAGGCATTACATCTGTTTCAAGGCCGAGAACTCCGGGTATTTTGTATCCGTTTGACCGCAAAAGACCCGGAATCTGTTTTGGGCTCGTGAGGGGGATAATACGTTTTATGTTTGATTCGGCTTGTGCCCGTTCAAAACTTTTACGAGCCATCAGGAGTGGTTCACCGTCTGCCGGGATGAAAAGATGCGCCTGCTGGATTGTTCCCGCAAAGTAAAAAAGGTCGGTATTCTGAATAATGAGTGCGCCGTCTATTTTATTTGCCTGAAGATATGCCTTGAATTTTTCTATTCTCCGGTCAAGTTCTGATACAGGAGTGTTGAGTTCCGAATTGAACATTTATAAAATTCCTGGTTCATGATTTTAGGTTTCTGGTTTCTGGTTCCTGGTCTCTGGTTTGGCAATGGTGCCTGTATATTAGTAACGTGTTAACAACAATATATATATCATGTCAATGCCAATTACCTGGTAAACTTTAAGGGTCAAGGGTTCAGGGTATGGGGTCGAGGTCTGATCTCTATTCTTAGTCCATACAATCTTTTCTTTAACTATTCACTATTCACTTGTAACCGTTCACTCGTCACTATTTACTATTTTATCTTGAGATATAAAGGCTTTTCAGATAATAGGAAAAAAGAAAATTATTAATATAATCAGCCTCGGAGATAAAATCTTAAGATGACGACATATATCCTGAGACGCCTTTTATTGATCCTGCCGACCTTTCTGGGAATCACGGTAATGGTCTTTGTGATTACGAGGTTCGTTCCGGGCGGTCCTATTGAACGCATGATAGCCCAGGCTCAGCAGATGCAGAGCATGGACGGAAAAGGCGGATTTAAAACATCTTCCCGGGAGCAGAATCAGCCCCTTTCAGAAGAGCAGATCGGGGAATTAAAAAAATATTACGGTTTCGACAAGCCGGTTCTTACCAGTTATTTCCTGTGGCTGAAAAAGGTTCTGACAGGAGATCTCGGGGTATCGACCCGTTATTATGATCCTGTCTGGAGCATGATAAAAGAAAGGATACCCGTATCTCTTTATTTTGGAATAATAACGATGATACTTGTGTATGGCGTGTGCATACCGCTTGGTATCGCAAAAGCCGTCAAACATAAGAGCTATTTTGATAACGCAACCTCAGTTGTTGTTTTTACGGGTTATGCTGTTCCGGGATGGGTTGTCGGAGTGCTGCTACTCATATTCTTTTCTTCTTACCTTGACATGTTCCCTCTTGGCGGACTTGTGAGTGAAAATTTTGAAGAATTGACCGTTTTTAACAAAACCCTTGATATACTCTGGCATACCATTCTCCCCCTGACTGCATATGTGGCCGGTTCCTTTACGGTTATGACTTTTCTGATGAAAAACACGCTCATGGATAATCTGTCATCGGATTATGTACGCACAGCAATCGCAAAAGGACTCTCCTTTAAAAAAGCTGTTTTCCGCCATGCTCTGAGAAACAGCCTGATACCGATTGCGACCCATTTCGGGAACAATATATCAGTTATTCTCATGGGTTCTTTTCTGATAGAAAAAGTATTCAACATAAACGGCATGGGGCTTCTGGGCTATGAGGCTATAATCGAACGTGATTATCCTGTTGTTCTCGGAATACTGGTAATCTCGTCTCTTCTGCTTTTGATAGGAAATATCCTGTCCGACATATGCGTCGCAATTGTTGATCCAAGGGTCAAGTTCGAATGATAATTATGAGACTGAATCCTCTTACTATAAAGAAGATAAAACGTTTTAAATCCATCAGGAGGGGATTCTATTCGTTTTTACTTCTTGTTTTAATGATTCTTTCTTCTTTTTTTGCTGAAATGCTTGTTAACAGCCGGGCCCTTATAGTCTTCTATAACGGGAATTACTATTTCCCCGTTTACGAAAGCATGAACCCGGGGGTAAAATTCGGCCTTGATTATGACTATGAGACCAACTACAGGCAGCTTCAGAAGCGTTTTAAAGAAGAGGCAAAAGGTAATTGGGTCATTTTACCGCCTGTTCCATATAATCCTTATGAAAACGATCTTAGGGAAGACAGATTTCCTCCTTTTCCACCCTCTTTTGCCGAAAAGCATTACCTCGGGACAGACAATGTAGGAAGGGACATTCTTGCCCGCCTTGTATATGGTTTCAGGATTGCCATAATATTCTCATTACTCCTGCTGCTGTTTGATTATGGAATCGGCATCAGCTTAGGAAGCGCAATGGGTTATTTCGGGGGAAAATTCGATCTTTTTTTCCAGCGGATCATAGAAATATGGTCAAATGTGCCGTTTCTTTATGTAATCATAATTATCTCATCGATTGTAGTGCCGAGTTTTTTTACCCTTATACTGATCATGGCATTTTTCGGATGGATTGGAATGACATGGACCATCAGAACGGTTACTTACAAGGAGAAGGCAAGGGAATATGTCCTTGCGGCACGGGCGCTTGGAGCCTCGAACAGCCGGATAATATTCAGACATATAATTCCGAATACAATATCTGTGATAGTAACTTATGCTCCTTTCGCGGTTTCAGGCGGAATTGTCGCTCTGACATCCCTTGATTATTTAGGCTTTGGCCTTGCTCCACCCACGCCGAGCTGGGGAGAGCTTCTCCAGCAGGGGTGGATACACATGGATTCCTGGTGGATCGGAAGTTCTGTTATCGGGGCAATGACCATAACTCTTGTAACGGTGACATTTGTCGGCGAGGCAGTGAGGGAGGCGTTTGATCCAAAGATGTATTCGACGTATGAATGAACGGGACAGTGAATAGTGACGAGTGAATAGTGAACAGTGAATAGTGAAAAGACTGAAGGCCGAATTTACTAATAGTCTTCAGTCTAAAAACCTTCAGACTATCAAGCCGGAAACCAGGAAGAGGGAGTTCAGAGTAAACATGTTGAGAATGATGATAAAAACGTTTGTTAAGTTTGCCCTGGTTGCCGGAATATTCTTTTTGCATGTGCCGTCATATGCCGCCGCTCCGGAGCTTCCGAAGGATATAAAATGGCTTACAAATGATTCGGATCCCGTGTTTGCTTCGCAGGAAGCAAAAAGAGGGGGAACTCTTCATGCTGCCGTAATGAGTTTTCCGATGACTTTCCGGGTAGTGGGGCCTGATTCAAACGGAAGTTTCAGAAGCGCCATACTTGATAATCACCTGTCTCTGATCGGAATTCATCCGAACACCCTGAATATCATACCTGAGCTTGCAACCTACTGGGCTTTTGGCAAGGATAAAAAGACAATGTACTTCAGGCTCAACAAGATGGCCCGCTGGTCCGATGGAACTCCGGTAACGGCAGGGGATTTTGCCTATTCACTCGAATTCATGCGTTCAAAACATATTGTGGCACCCTGGTACAATGATTACTATACCAGGGAGATTGACAGGGTAATTGTCTTTGATGATTATACCCTTGCCGTTGTTGCAACTAAAGCAGAGCCGGATCTTTATCTAAAGCTCGGAATAGCCCCGACGCCTGCCCACTATTACGGAAAACTGGATGATAATTTTGTGAGAAAGTACAACTGGGAAATTGTTCCCAACACCGGACCTTACCAGATGAGCGAATTTGTCAAAGGAAAGCACATTATTTTCAGGCGTAAAAACGACTGGTGGGGAGATGAGCTTAAGTATTTCAAAAACCGGTTCAATGTCGAGAAAGTGATATTCACTGTTGTGCGAGATATGAACATGATATGGGAGTATTTCAAAAAGGGGAAGGAAGATGAGTTTGGCCTTACGATACCTGAGTATTGGCATGTTAAATCAAAAACGCCTGTAATTGAGAACGGGTATGTTCATAAGATCTGGTTTTTCAACGATACCCAGCAGTCTGCCATGGGGTTATGGCTGAACCAGGACAGGGAGATATTTAAAGATATAAATGTCAGATATGCATTTGCCCACGCGATGAATGTGGAGAGAGTGATAGAGAAGGTTTTGAGAAACGATTATTTCAGGCTCGAGCATGGATTTGTTGGTTACGGGAAGTATTCAAACGAGAGCATAAGGGCAAGAAGATTCGATCTTGAGAAGGTCGGCTATTACATGAGAAGGGCCGGATGGGATCGCGGCGCAGACGGGATATGGGGAAAAAACGGGAACCGCTTTTCAGTTGAAGTGACATACGGGTCTGAAGCGCACACTCAAAGACTTGTTGTGTTAAAGGAGGAGGCCAAGAAAGCCGGAGTTGAGCTTAGGCTCCAGAACCTTGATTCAACAGCCGCTTTCAAGAAATTCCTCGAGAAAAAACATGATGTGGCCTGGATGGGATGGAGCACTTCTTTCAGACCCCAGTTCTGGGAGCATTTCCATTCCGCGAATGCGCACAAGCCTCAGACTAACAACATAACAAACACCGATGACCCTGAAATGGATAAACTTATTGATGCATATCGGAATTCCCTCGAAGAAGAAGAGCGGATAAAGCTGTCGGTTGAAATCCAGGCGAAGATTCATGAGCTGGGTGTATTTGTACCGACTTTCATGGTTCCATACGTGAGGCATGCCTACTGGAGATGGTGGAGATTCCCCGAAATTCCCGGAACCAAGCACTCGGCGAGTCTTTTTGACCCTTTTGGCAGCATGGCCGGTGGGCTGTTCTGGTTTGACGAAAAGATTTACCATGAGACAAAAGAAGCGATGAAAAAGGGAGAAAAGCTCAGGCCCGTTACGATCATTAACGAGACATACAAGATGAAATCCATAACAATGAAAATTGAATAATAAATAGTGAATAGTGATGAGTAAATAGTGAAGGGCGACGAATATCGAATATAGGACATAGAATATCGGACATTGGATATCAAACTTCGAAGTACGAAATTCGATATTCGAAATTCGGTTTTCATAGTACGGATCAGAAAGCTGGGCGCAAAGTGCGAGGAATTGGAATTGAATAAAGATGCCATACTGAGGGTTGAAAACCTTGTTACATCTTTTGATACCGAAGCGGGAAGGATTCGTGCTGTTGATGATGTCAGTTTTGAGGTTCGGAAGGGAGAGGTTCTTGGCATAGTCGGGGAATCCGGTTGCGGTAAAAGCGTTACGGCTCTTTCCGTAATGAGGCTTCTTCCCCAGCCTTCAGGCCGAATTGAGAGCGGGCGTATCATGTTTTCCGGAACCAATATTGCAGACCTTCCGGCTGAAAGGATGCATGAGATCCGGGGTAACCGGATATCCATGATTTTTCAGGAGCCTATGACCGCCTTGAATCCTGTTCACAGAATAGGGGATCAGATAGGAGAAGTCTTCCGGCTTCGCTATCAGGGTATGAATGAAAAAGAGATCAGCGAAGGGTCGGTTGAAATGCTGCGGAAAGTCGGAATTTCTGATCCAAAAAAACGTGTGGAGGAATATCCGCACCAGATATCAGGAGGTATGCGCCAGCGCGTAATGATAGCAATGGCTCTTGCGTGTAAACCCGATATCCTGATAGCCGACGAGCCCACAACCGCCCTTGACGTAACAATTCAGGCCCAGATACTCGAACTGATGAATCAGCTGCAGGCCGAAACCGGCATGGCAATAATTTTTATTACTCATGCCCTTGGAGTTATTGCTGAAACCAGCGACAGAGTACTTGTTATGTATGCCGGCAAGGTGGCCGAAACAGGTCCTGTTGATAAAATATTTAACAAACCTTTGCACCCTTATACGAAAGGACTTCTCTTATCGATCCCGCGTCTTGAGGGGGAAAGGAAAAAAAAGCTTCATGTAATAAACGGAATGGTTCCTGCCCTGCACGAACTTCCCACGGGATGCAGGTTCAGAAACAGATGCCCAAATGCAATGCCTGTATGCGGAACAGTACATCCTCCTGTTTCCATTGTTGAAGATGAACATTTAGTGAACTGCTATCTTTATGTCTGAATACCTGCTTGAAGTGAACAATCTTAAGATGTATTTTCCGGTTTACGGCGGAATATTCCGCAGGCAGACCGGAAAGGTGCATGCTGTTGACGGCCTCTCCCTGAAAATAAAAAAGGGAGAAACAGTCGGCCTTGTCGGGGAATCCGGTTGCGGAAAAACGACGGTTGGAAGGGCTGTCCTCAGGCTTTATAATTTATCAGGGGGTGAGGTTTTCTTCGAAGGAGATAACATTTCCGGGATGACACAAGGGGAGTTAAGATTGCTCAGGAGAAATATGCAGATGATTTTCCAGGACCCCTTTGAGTCTCTTGATGCACGCCAGACTATCGGGGAGATAATAGAGGAGCCCTTTATCATTCATAAGATCGGGACAGCAAAAACAAGGCGGGATGAAATCGAAAAACTTCTGTCGCGCGTGGGATTATCCGGAAGTGCTGTTACCCGTTTTCCGCATGAATTCAGCGGCGGGCAGCGGCAGAGAATAGGAATAGCAAGAGCGATTGCCTTGAAGCCTAAACTGGTTGTTTGCGATGAGCCAGTATCTGCTTTAGATGTTTCGATTCAGTCACAGATTCTAAACCTTCTTCTTGATCTGCAATCCGAAATGAACCTGACCTATCTCTTCATTGCACATGATCTTTCCGTTGTAAAACATATTTCAGACAATATCGCGGTTATGTATCTCGGAAAAATTGTTGAATATACCGATGCAGATTCGGTTTATAAGAACCCGCTCCATCCATATACGCAAGCCCTTATATCGGCAATTCCTGTTCCAGATCCGTCAGAAAGAAAGCAAAAGATAGTCCTTCACGGAGATGTTCCATCCCCTTTGAGTCCGCCTCCGGGGTGTCGCTTTCATACCCGCTGTCCCTTTGCTTTCGGCAGGTGCAGATCCGAAGAGCCGGAACTGAAGCCTGCGCCTGGGACAAGGGATGAAGAACATCTGGTGGCATGCCATCTGGTGAATAGTGGCAAGTGAATGGTGAACAGTGAATAGTGACGAGTGAATAGTTTAAAAAAAGGAAAGGGTTCGAGGATTCAAGGGGTCGAGGGTTCTATAGGCAGGGAAAGACAGTGGCAAAGGCACAAAGCGTACAGGGTTCGAAGAGTCAGGAGTTCAGGGATTCAGGAAGCACTCCTAAACATAAGAAGCAGGAAGAGTTGACAGATAATAAGGCTCATAAAATACAGCAAGATATATTAAGCGATTGTTTATTTAACAAAGAGGGAGAATGACATATGATTGATAATCCATCCAATATTGATCCAAAGGAATTCAGAGACATCAATCCGGGCGAACGGCTCCTGATGGGGCCGGGACCGAGCGATGTTCCGGCCCGGGTGCTGCAGGCCATGGCTGCCCCTTGCATAGGCCACCTGGACCCCTATTTCCTTGGGACCATGAACGAAACCCAGCAGTTACTTCGACATCTTTTCCAGACCCAAAACGCTCTGACCATTCCGGTTTCAGCCACCGGCAGCGCCGGCATGGAAGCCTGCTTTGTCAATCTGGTGGAGTGCGGGGACGAGGTAGTGGTGGCCGTCAACGGAGTGTTTGGCACCCGCATGTGTGACATTGTCACCCGTATAGGCGGTAAGCTGATCAGGGTGGACGGCGAGTGGGGACGGGCTGTTGACCCTCAGGCTGTGGCTAAGGCGGTGAAAGGCTGCAACCCCAAGGTTGTGGCTGTGGTGCACGCTGAAACGTCCACCGGCGCATGCACGCCTCTTGAGGAGATTTCCGGGATCGCCCACGAAGCCGGATCTCTTTTCCTGGTTGACTGCGTCACATCCCTGGGCGGAATGAATGTCTCTATCGACGAGATGAAGATCGACGCGGCTTACAGCGGCACCCAGAAGTGCATATCCTGTCCGCCGGGGCTTTCTCCGGTCAGCTTCAGCACCGCGGCCGTTCAGGCCCTGGAGAAGCGCAAATATCCGGTAGTGAGCTGGTATCTCGATTTCGGCATGGTGCGCGATTACTGGGGCAGCGATCGCAAATACCACCACACCGC
>JAHJJB010000058.1 GCA_018823005.1 Pseudomonadota bacterium
GTCTCATCTGTCACCTCCATCGGTGATCATATCAAACCGGACAGATCGTGTGCTATAAACCCGGACAGTTTACTTGCTTCTAACAGATTAATAACTTTTATTGACACATCCGCCTCTTTATTATATTTTTGAGATATTCTTGAGGCAATTTCCGTAGACAATTCGTTATTTAATTAAGAAAGTTGTCTTTCTGCACTGTCTGGGCAGGATTCTCCTTAGATGATGAAACTCAATGAACTTAAAGATATTCTTGAAGCTTCAATTCTGGTCGGAAATGAACACCTCAACAGGGAATTCGACAAATGCGGAGCCAGCGATCTCATGAGCGATATTCTGGCCGGACTCTCCGAAGGATCTGTCCTTCTTACAGGACTCACTAATATACAGGCAGTAAGAACTGCCGTTGTAGCCGGAGTGGGAGCGATAGTTTTTGTCAGGGGTAAAACCCCTCCTCAGGCAGTAATCGATCTTGCCCGGACCGAAGGCATCCCTTTGCTGATAACTCATTTTTCAATGTTTATATCATGCGGCAGGCTTCATGCTCTCGGAATAACCGGACTCAACGGACTGAGATAGGTGTTTAATTAAGCATGAGATGTTTTTTCAGAGGATATTAAACCTCTTTTCCATCACCTGACATATACAATTCGATTTGTTGCCCTGCTGTCCTCAATAAAAGGGAATATACGATGACGGCCTTTAAAAAAAGCTTTAATATTAAAAAAAGGGACTTTGTCAGAGCAGGTGAAGCCTCAATAAACGTTCAGAATATTCTCAAATCATTAAACATGGATCACAAACTTATCCGCCGGATTGCAATATGCGGATACGAAAGCGAAATGAATGTCGTCATGCATGGCGGAGACGGAATTTTGACGGTTGAAATTAATACCGGGAAGATAATTCTCGATATTGAAGACAATGGCGATGGTATAGAAAACATTGAACTTGCCATGCAGAAGGGATATTCTACCGCAACCGAAGAGCACAGAGAAATGGGTTTCGGGGCCGGAATGGGACTTCCCAACATGAAAGCAAATTCCGATATATTATCGGTCGAATCTGAAAAAGGGAAAGGAACCCAAGTGCATATGGAATTTAATGTTTCAGCCGACTAAAACGGGTTTTAATTATGCAGGTTTCCACCGATTCAATGCACTCTTCACATTACGTTATCTTCAACGCTGATATATGCACGGGGTGCACTAATTGCATCAAAGCATGTCCGACCAAGGCGATCCGTTTATACAACGATAACCCCACATGCCTTACGGACAATTGCATCAGGTGCGGGGAATGCTTAAGGGTTTGCCCTACCGGCGCCATAAGTACAACAACGTACGAACTTGAAGCCTTACAAAAAGACAAAGTGTCCATAACCCTCGTCTCTCCAGTCCTCTACTCCCAGTTTAAAGGTGTAATGCCGAACGACATCTTGCTCGCTGTAAAAAAAATAGGCTTTCATCATGTGATGGATCTTTCCTATTATATCGAGATGTTTCTTTACGCTGCAGAAGAATACATTATCGAAAACAGGATTACCGGACGATCGCCATGGCCGCTCATATCGCCCGCCTGCCCGGTTGTTATCAGACTTATTGCATACCAGTTTCCAAAGCTGCTGCCTCACCTCATACCGATTATGAGGCCGGTATCTCTTCTGGCAAAGGAAACAAGAGCGAATATCAGCCGGGAATACAAGATAAAAAAGGATGCCGTAATTCTTTATCATCTCACCCCCTGCCCTGCCAAGATGGTTCCCAGCAAATCTTCTTTCGCACCGGAAAATTCTCTTGTGGACAGAACCATGGGCATAAAGGATGTATACGCACAAATATCCGGACAACTGAAGCATATGAAAAAAAACGGCATTGAAGCCTTACGGGAAGAATCGGAAACTCAGAAAATCAGCGGAAACTGCCTGCTTTGGGGAATTTCAGGAGGGGAAATAGCGGGTATTAATTCGGACAAAACCCTTGCCGTTTCAGGGTTGAGAGAAACAATAGCCTATCTTGAAAAAATTGAGCTGGGACTTTTTAAAGACATAGAATATATAGAATTCAGGACCTGCCCCGAAGGATGCGTCGGAGGCGCTCTCAATGCTGTGGATAAATACATTGCAAAAAACACGGTCCTTAAAATGTTAAGAAAGTTCGGCCTTGAGCGGCTTATACCCCGCGAAAAAGTCATTCTCCTGTATGAAAACGGATGGGGGCTCTCCGACACGACACAGGATGAACTTCAGCGCATATTTGGTGTTTATAAGGAACACATATCAATTGAACAACTGAAGGATATTGAAAAAATAATGCAACAGATACAGGGAAAAGACTGCGCAGCCTGCGGAGCTCCCGATTGCAGGACATTTGCCGAAGATGTTGTAATGGGCAAGGCCGTATTGAATGACTGTATCATGCTCCGTAAACGTGAGATTGATAAAATTTCTGAATATAAATGATACTTGAATTATCAGGACGGGCCGGATGTCCTGGAAGGGGTGGTGAAAAGTGACGGTAAATGATCTGGTTGAGAAATTCGCGCTGCAGACGGCAGCAGGAGAAAAAGGCCTTGATCGTTTGGTAAAATCAGGATACTGCGGCGACCTCCTGAGCGATGTAATGGCAAATGCTCCGGAAGGGTGTGTTTGGCTGACAATACAAAGCCATCAGAACATAATTGCGGTTGCGGTTCTCCGCGAAATGGCATGCATAATAATAACAGGCGGGCATACGCCCGATGCCGACGCAATCGACAAGGCCGGAAAGGAAGGCATACCACTGCTTCTCTGGCCCGGTTCGGCATATACCCTGGCAGGCAGTATATACACCGCCGGAATCAAATAGGATACCTTCTTAAAAAGCCAAGATCTCACGCATAGCCACAAAGATCACACAGTTAACTTATTAATATCAAATGATAATTTCTTGGTGTTCTTAGTGCCTTTGTGTGATAAATTAATTTTTTCCTTTGTCGTCCATGGTGCTAATTTGAAATTATTCAAAGCCGACATGCATATCCATACCTGCCTCTCTCCTTGTGGTGACTGGAAAATGAGCCCGAAGAAGATTATTCAAAAAAGCCTTGAAAAAAAACTTGATATTATCGGGATATGCGATCACAACACTGCTGAAAATGTTGAGGCCGTGATAAAAGCTGGGGACGGAAAAGATATTCGTGTTGTCCCTGGAATGGAAATATGCTCAAAAGAGGAGGTTCATATTTTATCGGTTTTTGAAACGACGAAACAGGCTGTTTTGATGCAGGAGTATATTTACGGCAACCTGCCCGGGAATAACAGTCCTGAGATGTTCGGATATCAGATCATTTCAGACGAAAATGATGAGGTAGCCGGAGAAAATCAAAGACTACTGATAGGGGCTACGACTCTTAGACTAAAAGAAATTGTCGATAAAATACACTCGCTAAACGGTCTTTGTATTGCTTCGCATGTCGACAGGCCTGTATTCGGAATCATAAGCCAGCTCGGGTTCATACCTACTGACCTTCCCCTTGACGGAGTCGAGATCTCGTGGCGGATGAAGCCTTCCGAAGCGATGAAACAGATGCCTGATATAAAAAGGTTTCCGTTTATCGTATCTTCGGATGCCCATTTCCCTGACGATATCGGCAAGGCCATAACCAAATTTTTCATATCCGAACCCACAATAGATGAGATCCGTCTGGCATTGACCGGAAAATATAACAGACATATAGAGGTATGATTTGCGGGAAATAGCACTACATGTAATGGATATAACCGAAAACGGGATAACTGCAGGTTCGGATATAATTCATATTCTTATCGATGAGAATCGCATTAAAAACTTGATAAAGGTCGTAATAAGGGATTATGGAAAGGGAATGTCTCCCGAATTCCTTCGCTCTGCCACTGACCCTTTTGTAACAACAAGAACAACAAGACGGATCGGCTTGGGGCTGTCGCTCTGGAAGGAGGCTGCAAAAAGATGTGGAGGAGATTTTTCAATTGAATCTGAGCCCGGAAAGGGAACTGTCGTCACCGCCACATTCAGATACGACCATATAGACCGTGCTCCCATGGGAGATATTGCCGGGACAATAACAATTTTAATGGCCGGAAATCCCAATATTGACTTTGTCTATGATCATGTTATTGATGGAAAAAGATTTACAATTGACACGCGGGAATTAAGGGGGAATTTTGAAGATCCCCTGACTGATCCTGCCCTGTTGTTTCACCTGAAGAAACATATAGAGCGGGAATTGAAAAAACTCGCGGGCAATGAATAATATGTTTGTAAGGAGAGTAAAAAATGGCAAAAATGTCCATTGAAGACCTCAAAAGAATCAAGGGAAAAACATCGAAAGAGACATCGTTAAGAACCGGCGCCGCCTCCATAAAAATTACCGTTCACATGGGAACATGCGGAATAGCTGCGGGAGCCCGTGAAGTCATGAATACGCTAATGGAAGAGATGGCCCAGGCAGACCGCCAGGATATACGGGTAGTCGCTTCGGGATGCATGGGCATGTGCAGCAGCGAGCCCAATGTTACAGTGGAGACGAAAGGTGAAAAATCGGTGGTTTACCAGAAAATGGATTCAAACAGAATGCGGCAGGTATTCAAGAGGCATGTACTTCTTGGTGAAGTTCAGACCGATTTCGCCCTCGCCAGAATATAGATTGATATATGAAAAACAATAAACCCCTCCGCCCCATATGGCAGGAAGACGATCCGGATACAGTCAAAATCATTGACCAGAGACTCCTTCCTCATAGGTTCAGCGTAATTGACTTAAAGAGTGTTGATGATGTTATATATGCTATCAGAGAGATGTGCGTTAGAGGCGCTCCACTTATAGGGGTAACCGCCGCATACGGCATCTATCTCGCAACGCTCAGCCCGCCCCAAAACCTGTCCGGAGATGATTTCATAATCGGTGAATGCAGGAGACTTAAAGCCGCAAGACCGACGGCTGTGAATCTTGCGTGGGCAGCGGAAAGGGTACTTAAAAAAGTCTTTTCCGCGAAAGGCCTTCAAAATAAAATCGAGGCAGCCCGGAATGAAGCTGGTAAAATAGCAGAAGAAGAAGTCGACAATTGCAGAAATATCGGGATTTACGGTCTTGAAATAATCGAAGAGATAAGCAGGCACAAGGCGGGCAAAACGGTAAACATCCTGACCCACTGTAACGCCGGATGGCTTGCATGCATAGAATACGGAACAGCAACTGCACCGATTTACGCGGCTTATGAAAAAGGTCTGGACATTCACGTCTGGGTTGACGAGACAAGGCCTCTTAATCAAGGCGCAAGGCTTACTGCATGGGAACTGGGTCAGCATGGCGTGAAACACACGGTAATAACCGATAATGCCGGCGGGCACCTGATGCAGCACGGCATGGTTGATCTGGTGATAGTCGGTACCGACAGAACGACTTCAACCGGGGATGTTGCAAACAAAATAGGAACTTATCTCAAGGCTCTTTCCGCAAAAGATAATGACATTCCATTCTACGTGGCTCTTCCATCCAGCACTTTCGACTGGAATCTGTCTGACGGAGTAAAGGAGATACCGATCGAGACGCGCGATCCGGACGAAGTGAGGTACGTGCAGGGACTGGATAAAGACGTAATCCGAAGCGTTCTCATTACCCCCGCCGACAGTCCTGCCGCAAACTTTGCATTCGATGTCACCCCTGCAAGGCTTGTCACGGGTTATATAACAGAGCGGGGTATCTGCGACGCCGCAGGTATTCGAAATCTTTTTCCTGAAAAGATATAATATATAAGGATCATCTCCAAATTGGTTGGTGATTCTATGAGGATTCAAGGGTTCAAGTATTCGAGTGAAAAATCCGCCCAAATCAGAAAGGGTTCAAACTCCACGAAGTGATGATCGGAAGCGAATAAATGCTTAAAAA
>JAHJJB010000007.1 GCA_018823005.1 Pseudomonadota bacterium
GATTTTCCATGAAAAGAAAGTACCCCCTTAGCCATTTGATCGCTATCCCTTAAATATATAGCTTATTACAACTTGTATTCAGTATCAGACTATTTTTTAAAAAACAATCTTATTTTGCTGCTTACATCTTTTTTCATAACTCTGAAGGATCATCTCCAAATTAGTTGATGATCCTATGAG
Organism: Pseudomonadota bacterium; assembly: GCA_018823005.1. Lineage (GTDB taxonomy): Bacteria > Desulfobacterota > Desulfobacteria > Desulfobacterales > RPRI01 > RPRI01. The sequence goes on from JAHJJB010000007.1 coordinate 181, forward strand.
GATTCCAGAGTTCAAGGGTTCGATGGTTCGAGTGAAATAGGATAGAATTCAAACACTTGATCCCTTGAATCCTCGAACCCTTTTCATCAATGCATCAGATGTTTCTGAACGTGGGATATCATAAGATTGACAACAGATTCTACATTAAGATCTGTCGAATCTATCTTAATGGCCTCCTCGGCGGGCTTAAGGGGAGCAAGAGCTCTGGTGCTGTCATTTTCGTCACGCCGTCTTATATCTCGCTCAATTTCCTCAAGGGTAGAAGAATCTTTTTTATCCGAAAGTTCGTTATACCTCCTTATCGCCCTGATCTTTACAGATGCATTCAGATAAAATTTTATATCTGCATCGGGAAAAACCACAGTTCCCATATCGCGCCCCTCAAAAACAGCCCCTTTCCCCTTTCCAAGCTCTCTTTGCAGGATAAGAAGATATTTTCTTACAACCGGTCGCGCAGAAACAGAGGAAGCGAGCATTGACATCTCCTGCGTCCTGATTTCCCCGTTAATATCAGAGTTGTTTGAAAAAAGGTGCAGCCCATTTGTGTCTCTGACGAATTCAAGCCTGAGAGAGCCGCAAAGCTTCTCGAGGCCTGCATCATCATCATGGCTGATACCAGCTTTTTTTGCTTCCCAGGCAACGCCCCTGTAAAGAGCTCCGGTATCAATATATTTGTATCCGAGACGGTCTGACAACATTCTGCTCACTGTTGTTTTTCCGGCTCCTGCTGGACCGTCTATGGTAATAAGAAGGAGTTTCCCGTCAGAATCTGACCGTTTTTTCATGAAAAGACCTTTTCAAGAGCCTTTAAGAAACGAATGTTTTCTTCCGGCAGTCCGACCGTAACCCTGATATATTCGGGATAGCCATAAGATGTCATTGATCTTATTATAATTCCTTGCCCAAGCAAATATTCAAATACATCCTCCGCTTTTTTTCCGACATCTATTAAAAAAAAGTTGGCCTGAGTAGCGAAATACCTGATGCCCATCCGGTTAAGGGAATCATACATAAAATCAAGTCCGTTATGAATCAGGCTGACAGTTTTTCTGAAAAATGCTTCATCACGAAGAGCAGCGATGGCCCCGGCCTGAGCTAAGGAACTTACATTAAAGGGCGGTCTGATCCTGTTTAATATGTCTGTTATTTCTTCGGGCATTACGCCATACCCGATCCGGAGCCCGGCAAGACCATATATTTTGGAGAAAGTTCGGAGAGTAACAACCGATCGTCCCGAATCGAGATAATCAATTCCTCTAAAGCAGTTATTATCCCGCACGAACTCAATATATGCCTCATCCACAACAATAATGACGTCATGCGGAACCTTTTGAAGAAATCTCTCAAAATCACTTTTTGGTAAAACTGTCCCTGTCGGATTATTGGGATTGCATATAAAAATTATGCGGGTTCTTTCTGAAAGCCTTCCAACTATACCGTCAAGATCAATTGAGAGCGATTTTAAAGGAACATGCAAAAGCCTTGCACCTGCACTTTTGGCCATTATCTCGTACATGAGAAATGAAGGGTCAGGTATTATAACTTCATCCCCTGGGACAAGGAATGCGCGTGTTAGCAATCCTATAATTTCATCAGAGCCGTTTCCAAGAATGATCTTTCCCGGCAAAACCCCCAGATATTCCGAAAGACTTATGATAAGATCATGTCCGCTTCCGTCAGGGTATCGGTTGAGACCTGAAATAACGCTTTCAATAGCCTTAACAGCCATGGGGGAAGGTCCGAGGGGATTTTCATTGGAAGCCATTTTTATGGAACCTGAAATACCATATTCCCTTTCAAGCTCTTCAATGGGTTTTCCCGGAACGTAAGGCTTTATAGAAAGAATATGCTCCGGCACTTTAAGTTTCATATTTTTACTATCCTGCTGCAAGTCTCCCCTTTTCAAGGGCTGCCATGTTAAGGGGTATGAGTTTTTCTTTGCTCGCAAATTCCGTTTTTACTGATTCCTTCAGAATTTCAAAATCGACTATCCTGCTTCGCGCAGCAAACGCCCCAAGGGCAACGATATTTGCGGCTTTTATGCTTCCGATTTCTTTTGCGATATCAGAAACCGGAACTTTTATTTCATCGACATCCTTCCGGCCCGAATCACACGATATAAGAGAGCTGTTGATCATTATTACACCGCCGGGTTTAATAGCGGACGCAAATTTCTCAAGGGAAGGCCGGTTCATTGCAACAAGATGGTGCGGATTCCTGACAATCGGAGAACCTATTGGCCTGTCGCTTATTACAACCATGCAATATGCTGTTCCACCGCGCATTTCAGGACCGTAAGAAGGAATCCAGACAACTTCAAAGCCCTGCTCCATAGCAGCATGAGCAAGTATTTTTGCGCTAAAAAGAATCCCCTGCCCGCCGAAACCGGCAAACATGACTTCACTTTGCATCAGAACCTCCTTCAGCCTGCCCCGGAGTCTTGACTTCTCCAAGCGTATAATAAGAATGCAGTTTTTCTTCTGCCCATTTGACGGCTTCAGAAGGGGTAAGTCCCCAGTTTGTAGGACATGTGCTCACCAGTTCAACAAAACTGAAACACCTGCCTTCAAGCTGATATTCAAAAGCCGTTTTAATCGCTTTCTTTGCTTTGACAATATATTTGGGTTTTATGACCGACTGCCTCGTTATATATGCCGGAGTCTGAAGGGCCGAAAGAAGTTCGGCAACCTTTATGGGCATGCCAACATCCTTTACATCGCGGCCAAATGGTGAAGTTGTTGTGCGCTGGCCGGGCATGGTAGTCGGAGCCATTTGACCGCCTGTCATGCCGTAAACAGCATTATTTATGAATACAGTGGTAAATTTCTCTCCCCTGTTAGCAGCATGGATAATCTCCCCCATACCTATGCTCGCAAGATCGCCATCACCCTGATAAGTGAAAACGGCGAGATCCGGGCGGACTCTTTTTATTCCTGTTGCCATGGCAGGAGCCCGGCCGTGGGCTGCTTCCTGAAAATCAAACGTAAAATAATTGTAGGCCAGAACAGCACAGCCTACAGGCGCTATACCGACAGTCCGTCCCCTTATACCCAGCTCATCAATCACTTCTGCTATAAGCCTGTGGGCAACCCCGTGCGTACAGCCGGGACAGTAATGACTATCCATTTCTGAAAGGGCTTCGGGTCTTTTAAATGTTTTTCCCATTATTTTTAC
>JAHJJB010000059.1 GCA_018823005.1 Pseudomonadota bacterium
CTGATAGGGGTGACAATAAAGAGGGTTGATAAGTTTTTACAGTCAAATCCTTCTCCTATCAGCTGACCTGTTGCCACAAGAACTTTAATTTCCCCGCTGTTCAAGCGGTCAAGTATATCTTTTCTTTCACCATCTGAAACATCACCGGTCAGAAGTTCTGATGATATTTTATACCTGTATTTAAGCAGAGCTTTAATGGTTTCACAGTGTTTTTTCCTGTCTGTCAGGACAAGACAGCATCGTCCGTCGCCATTTTTTACCTCTTTTGCAATATCAGATGCAATTAGATGATTTCTTCCATCATTTGCGGTAAGCTCCGAAAGCATTTTGCTGTATTCGGTGACAGGATCGAAGAAAGGATCAAAATCTGTCTCCCTGACAACAATTTCTGCGGGCAATACATCCCCGGTTTCGATCAGCCCGGTTTTGTCAATTTCATGATGCACATCTCCTATGTGCCAGAATATGAGCTTTGTAAGATTATCCCTGCGCCACGGTGTTGCGGATAAACCAAGCATGTATCGTGAATTGAAACCTGTTACAGCCTCTGAAAATGTTCTGCTTGGTGTCCTGTGGCATTCGTCAACTATGAGGTGTCCCGTTCTTAAAGATACTTCATCAACACACTTATATAATGACTGGACAAGGGCAACTGTAATCTTATCGCCTATTATTTTCTTTCCTGCTCCAATTATGCCTATTTCTCCGCCGGGTATTCCAAGAAAAGTTTCAATACGTTCGATCCACTGGGTAGCAAGCTCTTTTGTGTGTACTATTATGAGAGCCGGCTGCATGCGTTTTGCTATTAAAGATAGCGCCATGACGGTCTTGCCGCTTCCGGTCGGAGCGCTCAATGTTCCAAAATCCTTTGAAAGCATTATGTTTACCGCCTCTTCCTGAAATGGTTTTAAGGTGCCTTTAAAGGTAAAATCAACTTCAGGAATCAAGTGTCTTTTATCGATGATTTCATATTCGGTTCCATTGCGTTTGCAAATGAGTATAAGCTGGCGGATAAAACCCCGCGGGATCCAAAGTCCCCCTCCCTTTATCCTGTCGTAAAAGCGCAAAATCTTCGGAGTTCCCCTGTTCCAGCGCCCCATCCTTTCATTTTCGATCCATTTCGGATTGGATATGGTAAGCCTTTCTGTAAGTGTCTGATATAAAAGGGCTGGTATTTCTGAAAGTCTGAGGTTGTTTGATATGACTATCTTCAATTAATCACCTTTGACGGCTTCGTAAAAAGTCATTCTGCTGTGTTGCACTTCATCTTTCGTTATTGCAGCGTACCAGTCGGTACGCGCCCTTCGGGCCCCGCGATTGCGGTATTTCTTAAGATTCGCGCGCCTTGCATAATGAGCTTTTTACTTTGCCGTCTGAAATTAGCTTTTTACGAGTCCGTCACCTTTGACGGAATCGTAAAAAAGCACCTTATGTACTTTTCCATATATTTTTTAAGGTAAAAAATCCATTATATTCGTTAGCGAATGATTTTTTAAATGACCTTGAATTGTTGATAGACTTTTTACAAAGGTATCACCTGGTGAATTCAAACACCTTGACAAATAAGAGAGATATATGGCAATCTGGTAATACCACCAGCCAAAAAGGAGATTGTGGATGATCCCCAAATTAAAACCGGTTAAAATAGATTCCTTAAAAGATGTTTGCGTTACCCGTTTCGAAGAACTGATTATTTCCGGAAGGCTGTTTCCGGGACAGAAACTGCCTTCAGAAAGGGAATTGGCCATGCAGCTTGGTGTAAGCAGGCCGGTAGTCCACGAAGCCCTTGTGGATATTGCGGCCAAGGGACTGGTTTCCCTGAAGCCAAGGATCGGTTCTATTGTGAATGATTACAGAAGAGAAGGTTCTCTTGCCCTGTTGAACTCACTTGTCAACTATCACAACGGAAAGCTGGAGCCAAAGCTTCTGGACGGACTGCTTGACATGCGAATCCTGTTTGAAACGGAAAATGCCAAACTGGCTGCCAGAAACCGTACAGATGAACAGGCCGGAGATCTGAAGCAGGTTGTTGAAGAGGAACATAATGCCGCCCAAAACGACTTATACCTGTTGACCGAACTCGACTTTCAATTTCATCTGCTTCTTGCCATCTCAACCGGCAATCCAAGCTATCCCCTTCTGCTTAACTCTTTTAAGCAGGTTTACACCAATCTCACCGGACTGTTTTTCAGCTTGCCTTCTGTGGTTCCGGCAGTTCTTGAATTTCACCATAAACTTGTTACCGCAATTGAAAAAAAAGATGAAGAAGATGCCGTCAATGTGATGACCCGTCTTCTTGCCCACGGAGAAAATATCCTGAAAGAGATCATAAACAGATAAGGAGATATTCATGACTTCACCGGCTTTAAAAAAAGAAACCCCCGGGATCAAAAAACCCGAAAAGCTATCCGGCAGAATCTCCTGGCTCAGGGAATACTATTTCAAAGGAACCGAGCGGGCATGGAACAATGAATTCACCGCATGGACCACCGGAACCCCCTGGGATATCCAGTTCAATGAATTGACTTTCTATATTGTTCCGGAAACCTATATGCTGATGCAGACAATGGTTAGCTCATATCGCCAGGCGGCAAGGATGGTTGCTCTGGATAAAGATTTCTGGTCCTGGAGTTTGCCGGAGAGAAGGGCTTGGTTTGTCAAAGAAACCATGGTTAGGTATGTTCCCAAAGAAATCCTTCCCGGAGATCTGATCGCAGGTGCAAGGTTCAATGTCCAGACCTCTTTGTGCCTGAACCAAAAAGAGCAAAAAGAATATGATAAACTGACAGCCGGCAAAAATGGTGCAAGGGCCAGGATGAAACGATTTCATGATCATGGATACGGCAACGCCGGCGCGACGAGCGGACATCTGATTCCGGGATATGAGAAAGCCTTGCAGGTCGGTTGGAAAGGCATACATGAAGAGCTCATCCATAAGTATGACCAGCTGAACCCGGCTGAAAAAACCGGCAGTAAAGGCGCTCAGCTTCGTGCCATGATTACTGCCGCCACCATGCCGAGAGATTTTTCAGCCGCTTATGCGAAACAGTGCCGGAGCCTTGCCAAACAGGAGCCGGACCAGATCCGAAAGGAAGAACTCCTGCAGATGGCCCGAAACCTGGATCAGGTTTCATGGGAGCCCCCGAAAACTTTTTGGGAAGCGGTTCAGGCGCTCTGGATCACCCACATGCTGATAATGAGCGACGAGAATTATCCGGGTCCGGGGATCTCTTTTGGCCGCATTGATCAATATCTTCTACCCTTCTGGGAGTATTCCCTTGACATGGGAATGAACCGGGAATTTGGAAAGGAGATCCTCAAGTGTTTCTGGATACACTGCAACACAGCATATGATGCCATGATTCGAAACGGCAACCAGGGGATTACTGCCGGATTTGGCCAGCTCATCACCCTCTCCGGGATGGGCAAAGGCGGAAAGGATCTGACCAATGACCTCACTTACGCCTTTCTGGAAGTGATTGATGAGATGTCACCAATACTGGAACCTAAACCCAATGTCAGGTTGCACCGCAATTCACCGGATGCGCTTCTGAATAAAATAACGGATATGATCTCCACCAGTCAGGGCGCTCCTTTTCTGCTCAATTTTGACGAACGATCAATGGCCGGCATGATGCTGGAAGCAAAAATGTCCGGAATCAGCCATCTGATCAATGATGATAATGTTTTTGATTACGCGCCTGTGGGATGCCTTGAAAATACCATGGTGGGCAATGACCGGTCCGGAACCGTCGATAATAACCTGAATCTTTTAAAAGCAGTGGAGCTGGCCATGACCGGCGGAAAAGATCTTCTCCCCTATAGAAATCCCATGACCGGTAAGGAGGAAAAAATCACCAGGGATGGCCCGGATACGGGTGCTGCCACCGGTTTTACTACCTGGCAGGAATTCTGGAAGGCCTTTGAGATTCAAACCCGGTTTATTATCCGGAAATGTGTCGAGTTGTATGAGTGCTCCGAATCCATACGAAAAGAGTATTTCAACACGCCGTATCTCTCCTGTCTTGTGAAAGGATGTGCCGAAAAAGGTCTGGATGTCACCCAGGGAGGTGCTGAAATCAGCCATACCACCATTGAGGCCGTAACCTACGCAACCACCGTTGATTCGCTGCTTGCAATAAAATACCTGGTTTATGATGAAAAAAAATGCACCATGTCCGAGTTGATCCGGGCACTGAAAGACAACTGGAAGGGGCATGAAATTCTCCGGGCAATGTCTAAAAACAAAGCCCCCAAATACGGCAGGGATGATGATGAGGCAGATCTGCTTGCGACACATGTCATGGAACTGTGGGGCAATGAAACCTGGAAGCATTCCACTCGATCAACCGGGCGAAAATTCAGGCCCGGGATGTTAAGCTGGAACTACTGGGCTGGTGACGGATATATTATGGCCGCGAGTGCGGATGGCCGTGAGAAGGGGCAGTTCCTGTCCAACGCGATCTGCCCGTCAAACGGAGCGGACATCCACGGGCCGACAGCCAACGCCAATTCAGTTGGAAAAGTCATGGGCGGCAAATCAAAAACAGCCGGATACCGGGAAGATTATGTGAATCACCTGCCCAATGGCGCCAGCCATACCATTACTTTTAATCCATCGATTATCCGTGATGCGGAACATCGCGATAAATTTAAAGCCTTTTTACGGGGATATAACGAAAACGGAGGCACCGCTCTTCAAGTCAACATTCTTGAACCGAAGGTACTGATTGATGCACAAAAAAATCCACAGGATTACCGGCATCTGCTTGTCCGGATAACCGGCTACAACGCATATTTTACGACTGTCGGACGGGAGTTGCAGAATGAAGTCATCCGGAGGACCAGCCACAATGCGTTCTAAACCAACGGCAAGAATCCTTGAAATTCAGCGGATGTCCACGGAAGACGGTCCGGGAATCCGCACGACCGTTTTTTTTAAAGGCTGCAGCCTGAAATGCAAATGGTGTCACAACCCGGAAAGCATTTCAATGCAGCCCCAGGTCTACTGGATTGGTTCAAGATGCCTTGGATGTAAAACATGTATGGATGTGTGCCCGTCAAACGCGCTTTCATATACGGAAGCAGGTGTGGAAATAAACCGTTCGGCCTGTACAGGATGCGGGGCATGTGCCAAAGAGTGCCCCGGGGCAGCCATGGAACTTCTGGGAAAAGAGTGGGCTCTTGACGACCTGACAAA
>JAHJJB010000060.1 GCA_018823005.1 Pseudomonadota bacterium
GCGTCGGCGCACTGCAAAATCACCTCGGTCGGGGCGTTCGAGTTGACCTTTGGCAGACCGCGATAGCGGGAAGACAGTTCGATTTTTTCTTTCGGATAGCGGCTGGTTCTATAGCCCTGTTCAAATCTGTTTTTAAGCGTATTCAGCATTGTAATTTCTCTTCAGCTTATTTATTCCAAATTCTGATCCTTGTAGTCTTATGCCTATAGTCATCTTAGAGATCGAACCCGCAATAGGAGAGGTTGAAACTCTTGTTGTTAAGGGGGAAATCCGAAATTCCGGTATCCCGCAAAGCCATTGCCAGACCGTTCCAGTTGTGAAAAGAGGGATCCTTGATCTTGTAGCGGAGAATCTTGCCGGCGGCATCGGTCAAAACGCAGTGAGATAACTCCCCGCGCCACGCTTCGTTGATGGTAACAACAAAAGATGACGGAGCCGGATTAAAAGAGCCGCTGACGACACATTCTGTTTTAACAGAATCTTTAAGCAAAGACTGGATAATTGAGATGGATTGCAATACCTCCTGCGCCCTCAATCTGGCCCGGGCGTGAACATCTCCGGCAAGCTCAACATTTTCAAGGATATCAAGAAGGGGATAATGCTCCGTAGGAAAAGATCGCCGGGTATCATATGAAATTCCGCAGGCGCGCGCGGCCGGTCCCACCAGACCCAGCTTCTCTGCGTCCGGGCGGCTGACCTTCCCGCAACTCTCAAAGCGTGATAGAACGCTGATTGTGGAGAATAAAAGATCGATGACGTGTTCAACCTGGGGCTTCAGTTCTTTTATTCTTTCCGTAAGAGTTTTGCGGTCCTCATCTGTCATCGGGAAGCAAACCCCGCCCGGGCGTACAAGCCCTTTACCGAATCGGTTTCCGCATAAAAGGAGGGTCATGTTTAGAAAATCGCCCCGCATGCGGCCAAAATAATTGGCCGCAGGAAGAAAGGCCACGTCTCCGCTTAAGGCGCCGAGATCCCCCAAATGATTGGCGATTCGTTCCAGTTCCAGCGCAATCGTCCGGATGATACGCGCGCCGGCGTCAGGCCGAAGAGAGGCTAATCCTTCAAATGCCTGGGCCATGCACAGGCTGTTGCCGATGGCAGTATCGCCTGCAATTCCTTCGGTTATCACCGGCAGCCGTTTGACATCGGCATTACACATAAGATCTTCCACACCCCGGTGCTGATATCCCAATTGTATTTCAAGATGCAGCACACGCTCTCCGATGCAGTTGAACCTGAAATGCCCCGGTTCGATCACTCCTGCATGTACCGGCCCCACCGCAACCTCATGGATTTCCGGACCCTCTACCGCGAAGTAGTCGTAGTTTCCGGGGATATCATGGGAGTAGTTATTGCCGAAAACATCGGGCAGACCGCGGCTGTTGGCATGATATCGAACCATTTTAAGCCAGGGATGGCCTTCCGGTTTAATGCCGAACTGTTCGGCCATTTCCCGTTCAAACAGGTGGAACGGCTCACATTGGGCAGAAAAAGCAGGATAAGATTCCGGCGCATCGCAGCCGGCTGCAAGCAGCAGTTTGTCGGTCCGGAGAACGGCCATCAGCTTGACCGCGCCGCCGTCCGCGTAGGCAAAGTAGTGGACAATTTTGCCGCCCTGACGTACGATGGTAATGACTTCTTGAGCAAATTCATCGAAGGCGAGGTGCGGAATGATATCCAGGGCTATGGCCTTGCCGTTTGCAATTTGTTTAAAAACCGTTTTCATTAAAATACTCCACCGCCGGCGGTTACCGCCTGGGTTATGGTCCGGGAAAATATGTCAGGAATCCAGAAACACAACAACAGTGATGTCAGCAGCAAGACGTACTGAGGCCAGACCATGCTTGCGCTTTCTTCCATTTGGACTGTTGTACGGTAGCCCTCAAAAGAGATTTTGAGGGCATGATTGGCAAAGCCGGCAAAAATGACGCAAAGACTCAAAATAAAAATAGCTGCTCCGACATAATGGCCGTTGCGGAAGGCTCCCATAATAATAAGCATTTCTCCGATGAAAATACCGAAGGGCGGAAGTCCGGAAATACCGACAAAACCACAGAAAAAGGCTACAAAGGTTCGGGGCATTCGGCGGACAAGACTCCCCGTGTCTTCGATCAGCCGGCTGCCGAAGCCCAGCAGAATATTGCCTGAAGTTAAAAAGAGAGAGGATTTGATAAGGCTGTGGTGGATCAGGCAAAGCATGGCTCCATAAGCGCCCAATCCTCCGATACCGGTTCCGAAAGCGATAATGCCCATATTTTCAATGCTTGAATATGCCAGGAGCCTTTTATACTCAGTCTGTTTGAGAATAAACGTTGCGGCCGCCAGTATCGACATGAGACCGAAAACCATTAAAATCGTCCCGGAAAATGACTCCAGACCAGCGGCAACCATGATTTTATGGGTTTTAAAAATTCCAAGATACGCACAATTGAGCAACACTCCGGAGAGAAGTGCCGAGGCAGGGCTAGGCGCTTCGCCATGGGCGTCAGGCAGCCAGGTATGCATGGGGGCAAGGCCCATTTTGGTGCCATAGCCCACGAGGATGAAAACAAAGCCGGCCTTGAGCCACAGGGGATCTAGTTGCCTGGCCGCAGTAGTGAGGGCCGAAAAGGATACCGGCACATCCACTCCGCCTATATCCATGGCGAGAGTAATCAGCACCGACCCGAGGAGGGCCAGGGCGATTCCTACCGAACAGACCAGCACATATTTCCAGGTGGCTTCGAGTGATGCGGCCGACCGGTGAGTAAAAATCAAAGGGGCACTGGCGAGGGTAGTTGCTTCGATAGCGATCCACATTACCATGATATGATCTGAGAGCGTCACCATTGTCATTGTTGATAAAAACAGGAGCATAGATCCGGTAAAAATGTTTTCAGACCTGATATCAGATTTTTTGAGATAAGCGGTGGTGTAAATTGAAATCAGAAAAAAGAGCAGAGATATGACGATAAGCGACAGAAGCCCTTCCGGGGTCACTGCAAAATAAGCCGGAAAAACCGGTTCCGGCCACCCGGTCCAAAGAATAAGGGATAAAACAAGATGAGCAGCGCCGGTAAGAACCAGCAGCACGCGTCCGGATGTCCTGGGAAGAAAAAATGCGACTATACCGGTAAGAAACGGGATCAGAAAAACGATTTCAACCATGAAGCACCTACTCCTTGAGAGTTCTGAGCAGTGAAGTATCCACATCATCAAACTGCTGCTTTATATTCTGCAGAATGACTGCCATAATCATGACTCCGGCCAGCACGTCAAGCAGGATTCCAAATTCCACAATATGGCGGGTGCTGGTTGAAAAAGTGGTTCCTACGAGATAAATTCCGTTTTCCATCATGATGTAGCCAAGGACCATGGCAATGGCGTTTCTGTGGCCCATAAGCAGAAACATGCCGCCCGCCAGAAGAGCGATGGCGGTGGGCATCAGCAGGGGATGATTGTTGATGGCAGGCAAATTGAATTTACCGCTGATAAAGGCCGCTGCGACAATCAGGCCCAGCCATGCCAGCATGGATGCGTGGTGGCCGTAAATAGGCTCAACTTCCTGGCGAATGGCAACTTTTTTAATGGCCAGATAAATGCTGAGCGGAATAATAATTCCTCGAATTGATAGAGTAGCCAGGCTGAAGGCTATGCCGAAGGCGGAAAGATCATGACCCATGAACAGCGGGACGCTGGACACCACGACTCCCTGGAAGCCTATTACTCTGATCAGTACCGGAAGACGGCTGGAACCAAAGGAAAGCAAAATTGACAGCAGTACAAGAGAAAGGACAATATCAACCAGATGAATCATTTCAAAAACTCCAGGGTAATAACGGTTGCGAAAAAAGCCAGGACAAAAGAGGTCAGAATAAATTTGGGGACTTTATCCATTTTATACCTGGCCATGACCGATTCAGTAACACCCACCGCCGCATACACCACCAGAAGAGCAGCAATGAAAAGGCAGCCGGTTAAAACCGGATTGCCCGGATTAAGCGGGGCAAGGAGCCGGCTGACGATAGCCGAATAGAAAAAAAGCTTGCAGTAGGCTCCCAGTTCGATGAACCCGAAATCAGGCCCGCTGTGATCCAGCACCATGACCTCGTGGATCATGGTCAGCTCCAGATGGGTTGCCGGGTCATCTACCGGCACACGGGAGTTTTCGGAAAGCAGGACAATAAAAAAGGCAATGATCACAAACAGCAAGGGAGACCCGGCTGTCTGCCAGAGGCCAAGAGGACCGCTGCCGGATAAATAATCGGCCAGGCTCAAAGAACCGGTAAGCTTGAAAAAAAGAATCAAAATCATAAAGAAAGTCGCTTCACAGATAATTGAGAAGTAGGCTTCCCGGGCTGCTCCCATGCCCTCGAATGGAGAAGCCGTATCCATGGCTGCGGCAATAGTGAAGAAACGTCCCAGCCCGAGGAGATATAAGATAAAAATAACATCTCCATGAAACGACAAAAGAGGCCGGTAACCGGCGACGGGCAGAAACATCAGAGCCATCGCAGCGGTACATAATGAAACGACAGGGCCCAGCTTGAATATGAATGTTGAGCTGGTGCTGTAAACCGAACCTTTTTGAAAAAGCTTGATCATGGTATAATAATGAATAAGGAGCGGCGGCCCCTTTTTACCACCGAAAAAGGCCTTGACCTTCAGAATGACCGCTGCGAAAAACGGCGCCAGAAGAATCGCAAGAAACCATAGAATAACGGATACAATCATATCTGTCTCATTCATAAAATGTTCACACGTTTAGAAATCTTTGAATACCTTCCATTCGAGTCTGACATGGGTAATGGGCTACGGAATGCCAAAGCCCATTACCCATGCCAGACCATTTAATCAGAGGTTATGCAAAGCAATCGTTTACTTTTACCACTATCCGCGGACATCATATATGCAGCCCAATATGAAAAACAGCAAAACAATGATAGCCAGCAGAATATAGCCGATATAAAGATGTATATCACCGTGCTGAATCCAGCGAAGCTTGGCGAACAAGGCCAGAACAGGATGCACAATAACGGCATTCATGTGAAGCTCGGCCACATCATTGACCTTGCTGCGATAACTGGAGTGGCCGGGGAAGCAGCCCTCTACTCCGGTGTGGTCTTCGCGCAGCGGAGCCACCGTACTGAAAAACGCAAGAACCGAGGCGGAATAAGACGCGCCGGTGTACTGCATTTTGACGGTCGGTTTTGTAAACCCGCATCCCCATGTGCCGGATCGGGTTATCGTTTTGCCCCGGTAGAGGAGAATTCGAACGGCCAGAGCAGCAAGGATAAATGCAAAGAAGATTGCCGAGGCCATGGTAATATTGCCGGTAAGCCTAATAAACGGTTCAAGCAGCGCAGGCTCAAACCCTATCCCGATACCAGATACGCCATGGATCGCCATAAGAACAAACGCCCTGGGAAACACGCCAATTAGAACGCAGGCTCCGGCCAGCGCCAGCAAAGGAATAAGCATGGTCAACCCTTTTTCATCGACATTTTCCGCTGCGCCGCTGCGCGCCTCGCCCTGGAAAACCACCCCAAACACTTTGGTAAAACAGGCCAGGGCCAGTCCCCCGATAATAGCAAGGCTGATAATTGCCAAAAGAATAGATATGAAGGCCATTCTGTCCAGACCCGTTCCTTCAAAACCTCCGAGATAAATCAAAAATTCGCTCACAAACCCGTTGAAAGGCGGCAGCCCTGAAATGGCCAGAGATCCGATCAGAAATGTGCTCCCGGTTATTTTCATTTTTTTCAGAAGCCCTCCCAGCGCATCGATGGTAAGCGTGCCGGTTTTATGATGCACCATGCCCGCTCCCATGAACAAGAGCGATTTAAAGATCGCATGGTTGAGCAGATGGAGCATTCCGCCGGTAAAACCAAAGAGGGCCATCATTGGTTTGCCTGATGATACCCCGATCATGCCGATGCCGATGCCGATCAGAATGATGCCGATATTTTCAACGCTGCTGTAAGCCAGCAGTCGCTTGAGATCATGCTGACCTAAGGCGTAAACCACGCCGAGGATTCCGGAAACCATGCCGGTAATGAGCACAATTTCACCAAACACCGGCGTATGAAAGTTCAGCAGGGCATAAATGCGCAATATGCCGTAAATTCCGGTTTTTATCATAATGCCCGACATTAAGGCTGAAATATGGCTGGGAGCAGCGGGATGCGCATGAGGCAGCCAGACGTGGAAAGGGAATACACCGGCCTTGGAACCGAATCCGATAAAAGCGAAAACAAACACCAATATTTTTGCTGTGTTTGTCAATGCCGCCGTCTCCCCAAAATCAAAACTGCCGGTGTAGAAGTACATAATCCCGAAAGCCGTCAAAATAAACATTGCCCCAACATGGGAAAAAACAAAATAGAGATAACCTGCTTTGCGGTTTTCCTCTTTCTTGTAGTTGTGTATCACCAGAAAAAAGGAAGAGAGGGACATGATTTCCCAGGAGAACATGAATGTAATGACGTTGGCTGCGGCTACAACCATCGCCATGGAAGCCACCAGCAGACTGAAGAACAGATAATTGACTGCTGTTGCCAGAGATTTTTCAGTTTGGTGCATATAATGGAAACTGTAAATTGCAGCCAGCAGGGAAATGCCGAAGATGAGTACCAGAAAAAAGGCCGACAGAGCATCTATTTGAAAGGCTATAGTAAAATGATGTAAATAATCAAACGAAGCTCTCGCTGATACCGGCAGGGTCAGTTGTAAACCGGCGTAATACAGGCCCAGGAGGCACCCGGCCGCAATCGATAAAGCCCCGACCGACTTCATCAGGGTGAAATTCCGGTTCAGCAGCAAGGTTAAAATGCCTCCTGTAAAGATGACGAGTAGAGATATAAAAAAAAGATGCACGTGTTCCCCTCTTCATATTGCTTAACTTCAGCCGGCTTCGGCCGGACAAAGCCGAAAACTGGTTCAGTCTCGTATTCTCACGTCTTTGTGCTCAGCAGCAATACCCAGACAATTTGAACGAACTCCAAAACTCGGAACATTATTCTGATAATCGCTATAACGTTTTGCCCATATTGCAGAAACACTTTCAAGTCAACAGCCTTTTTTCATTATCTTTCAGCCCCGGATCCCTTAAGCTGGCCATAACAATTAACCCGATTGAGGCGGACAGTTTGACAAAAGTCTTTTTTTCCTTTATCGGGCTTGTTGACGATGTAAAAACATGATATCTGCGTGCCCGAAAACTTAATTTTCTTACGGTCATATCTTATGCAAATTATGCAAAAATCGGATAAAAAAATCTTTAGCGCGCTGTTTTTATCAATATTTACAGCAGTTACAGGAGTCGGCATTGTAGTTCCCCTGTTGCCTGTTTATGCGCATGATCTGGGTGCAAGCGGATTATACATAGGGCTTGTATTCGGAGCTTTTTCTCTATCCAGAACGGTTTTTTTACCGTATTTTGGCAGGCTGTCAGATACAAAGGGGCGAAAACCCCTTATTTCGGCCGGCCTGATTGCCTATGCTATTGTGTCCATAGCGTTTCTTTTCTCAACAAGTATTGATACGCTTATCATAATACGCTTTTTACAGGGCATTGCCTCGGCAATGATAATGCCTGTCAGCCAGGCTTATGTAGGAGATATAACACCGAAAGGAAAGGAAGGTCTGATCATGGGCATGTTTAATATGTCCATGTTCTTTGGTTTAAGCCTCGGCCCATTGATTGGCGGATTCATTAAAGATTATTTCAGCCTTGATACGGCTTTTATCTGCATGGGGCTTCTCTCTTTCACAGCATTTTTAACAAGCCAGATATTTCTTCCTCCTACAAGAACTGAAAAAACCGTTTCATCCCCAAGGCCGCCGATAGCATGGAAACATTTGATTTATGACAGAGTTTTGATAGGCCTTTTTATGTTCCGGTTTGCCTATACGGCATCTATCGGAATAATCTGGTCTTTTCTGCCGGTCTTATCAAGCCTTGAATTTCACCTTTCGAGCTTTTCAACCGGGATATTAGTGACCCTCGGAGTTTTTATCAGCGGCTTGCTGCACACACCAATGGGAATAGCGGCAGATAAATTCAACAAGCGGGTATTTGTTATTACCGGAGGAATTATAATATGTTTTTCCATGGTTGTTTTTGCAAGATCCGGCAGTTTTTTTCACCTGTTGTTTGCCAGCATTCTTTTTGGCGTCGGAGGTGGTTTTTCCATGCCTGCTCTTATGGCTCTTGCAGTATTGAAAGGAAAAGAGACTGACTCAATGGGGTCTGTAATGGCGCTTATCACAACCGCTCACAGTTCCGGAATGCTGGCGGGTTCACTGGCTGCCGGTCTGATCATGGATATGTTCAAGCTTCGTCAGGCATTTTATATGGGAGCCTGGATAATGGTATTCGGAATCATACTTTTTTTCCTTTGTACCCGTTACGGAAAACATTTTGACAAAGAAGAGAGCGCTGCTTTGGTTTCAGGACATGCAGCAATACATGATCCATGACAATGATGGACGATTCAGGATAAGAAGAAAGGGGACTATCCGGGAGCCGGAATTTCATCTGTCCCGAATTCTGGTCTGAATTCCGGCTCCTGAGCAATTACGGCGTTGACATACTTTTTTTCGGCATTATTTTAGATCATTATTTTCGAAAACTATGGGTTTTTGCAAAAACAACAAATTTATGGTTCTTAATATTTAATCTGTTACGGAAACCAAATGGCAAACAAACGTGATTATTATGAAATTCTGGGCGTTGCCCGGGATGCGACTCCTGAAGAATTAAAAACCGTATACCGAAAACTCGCATTAAAATACCATCCTGACAGAAATCCGGGAGACAAGGAGTCGGAGGAAAAATTCAAGGAAGCTGCAGAAGCATATGAAGTTCTTCATGATCCTCAAAAAAAAGCTATTTATGATCAATACGGGCACCAGGGTCTTGAAGGTTCAGGTTTTTCAGGATTTGGCGGATTTGAAGACATATTCTCCAGCTTCAGCGATATTTTTGAAGATTTTTTTGGATTCGGAAACGGGCGGCGTTCACAAAGCAGATCTCAAAGAGGAGCGGATCTTCGTTATGACATGACTCTTAGCTTTATGGAAGCCGCTTTTGGCATCGAAAAAGAGATAAACCTTGAAAAAAAGGAGGTTTGCTCCGTATGCAACGGAACCCGCAGCGAACCCGGATCTCATCCAGAAACCTGCCGCCATTGCCGTGGCTCAGGACAGCTCTCACGAAATCAGGGCTTCTTCACAGTAAGAACAACATGCCATTACTGCAGAGGTGCCGGGCAGACAATCTCTCATCCGTGTAAGAATTGCCGGGGCGCCGGACAGGTTATCGTTAATAAAAAAGTCTCCGTCAAGATCCCGGCGGGAGTCGATTCCGGATCGCGGCTACGCCTCACCGGAGAGGGAGAATCAGGAGCCAACGGGGCCTCCAGTGGAGATTTGTATGTATTTATACAGGTTGAACCGCATGAAGTCTTTGAACGACACGAAAATGATGTTTACTGCAGAATTCCGATCTCATTCGTGCAGGCCGCGCTTGGTGATAAGATTACCGTTTCGACTCTAAACGGCAAAAAATCCGTCGAGATTCCTAAAGGAACACAACCCGGAGATTTGGTACGTTTACAGAGTGAAGGTATTCCGCACTTAAGAAATAACAGGCGGGGAGATCTGATTATTCAGATAGCTATCAAGACGCCGACAAACCTGACAAAAAAACAGGAATCCCTATTGCAGGAATTTGCGAAACTGGAAACAAATAAATTATCCAATAAATTAAAAAACATCCTTAAGAGTGGTTCGGCAAGTTCTGCTAACTGATAAAGGAGTTACCCCGCATGTTTGAACTAAAAGTAATAAATCATTTTTCAGCAGCACATCAGCTTAAACTGGTAGCAGCAAAATGCGAAAATCTGCATGGACATAACTGGAAAATAGAGGTCCGTGTGACGGGTGAAAAGTTAAATGCCGCAGGTGTTATAATAGATTTTGGACAGATTAAAAAATATGTTTCAGAAATAATGACCAGCCTGGACCATAAATTTCTGAATGAACTGGAGTGGTTTAAAGGCGCCAATCCATCCTCTGAAATTATAGCAATGAAAATTGCACGGGAATTACAGGGAAAGATTGATGATCCTTCGGTAAAGGTATCAAGTGTCACGGCATGGGAATCAGAGGATGCCTGTGCAACTTACAGATGTTTTTAACAAGACCAGACATGCCGAAGTGAGCTTATTTTATTACCCTCCAGTGTTTCATAAGCTCATCCCTTGTAATAATTGAAGCAACATCCTCAACATGCTTCTTGATGTTCTCAACGCCGCCTTCCTGCCGGTCAACAAGTATTACGGCTTTAACAACATCCATGCCTTCGGAACGGGCTCTTTCAACAGCCTTTATTGTTGAACCTCCCGTTGTTGCAACATCATCTATAATTACAACCCTGTTTCCCTGCGCCAAATCTCCTTCTATCCATCTTATTATGCCGTGATCTTTCATTGTTTTTCTGATGGAAAAAGCATTGACAGGTTTTCCTCTCAACTCCGATGCAAAGGCAGTTGCAACCGCTATCGGATCTGCGCCAAAAGTAAGCCCACCCACACCAGCGACATTCAGATCCTTAATCTCATCAAAAACAAGATGTCCGGCAAGAAACATTCCTCTCGGGCTGAGCGTAACCGGTTTGCAGTTAACATAGTAATTGCTCATCCTGCCTGACACAAGCTTAAATACCGGCTCCTCACTGTACTTGAAGGATTTGCGACAAATCAGATCTATAAGCTCCTGTTTCACAATAATCACGCGCTCCTCTAATTTTTCACTGGAATCATTATATAATAAATGTCATAAACATATTCAGTCAAAACCTTAATATGTTTTAATCTTAACACAAATAACAAGAAACTGTTGATTTTAACAGGCGTTTTAGGTATAAAAAAGCCCCCACCGAAAGGGAAGAAGCTTTTATGGGAATCGGCAGAGGCTTTGAGCAAGGAAAACTCTTAAAGCATTCCTTCAGGCTCAATTTTTAAATAGCAATTAATTTTAACCGGGTCAATCAAAACTGATGGACTCGTATAAACTTTATTTTCACACAAAGCACTAAGAACACCAGGAAAATATTATTTAATATTATTAAGTTAACTCTGTGGTCTTCGTGGTTTGGTGTGAGAGCCTGACTTTTTATGAAGCAATCAAAACCCTAAAAAAGGATTAAATACTATCGTGTATAATCTTCATAGATTAAATAAAATGGCCAAAGCACATCTGCAAATACTTGTTTTTATTGTTGGGATCGTCCTTATTTTTTCTCCGGTTTCAAAAGCAGGTGAAACTCCGGAAGTGTTTTCTCTTGAAAAAGCAATCCAAACGGCAATCAGCAATAATATTGCACTGTTGAAGGCAAAAGAAAAAATCAATGCTGCAACTGCAACGAAAAATGCTTCAAGAGCAAATTTTTTCCCGACATTTAATGCGACGTACCAGTACAAGCATAATTATGAAGAAATTTCAAACCGCCTTATCGGAATAACAACTCCGGAAGAAGAGTATGTTTTCGCTGCGTCAGTTACCCAGCCTCTTTTTGCAGGGTTTTCCATTTTAAACAGCTATAAGCTTGCCGGCCTCGGACTGGATGCAGCAGGATTAAACGAAAAGATTACCCGCCTTGATATTATTTATAAAGCCAGCAGGGCATATTTTTCTGTTTTAAAGGCAATTAAAATTCAAAGCGTTCTCGAAGATAATGTGACCCTGCTGTTGTCTCATGAAAACGTGGCAAAATCTTTCTACGAAGTTGGCATGACCCCGCTGAACGATTTGCTTAAGTCACAGGTCGAACTTGCCAATTCCCGTCAGGATCTTACCATCGCCCGGAACAATCTGGAAGTTGCAAAGGCCGATTTCAACAATATTTTAAGAAGAAATATCAATGCCCCTGTTGAGCTTGAGGATATACTTAATTATATGACCCTATTAAAAGATCTTGACTATTATCTTGATCTTGCCGAAAAAAACCGTCTTGAAATAAAACTGGCTGATCTTGAAATTGAAATGGCTGAAAAAGAGGTGGAACTTGCAAAAAAAGATTACTACCCTACAGTAACTCTCACTGGAACTCGTTATCAGCGTGGAACAAATTGGGACGTTGACGGAGGCACTGGAATTTCCGACCCAAATAGTTGGAATATAGCTGCTGTGGCCTCATGGAATTTCTGGGAATGGGGAAAGACCTGTTATGGAAAGAAAGAGAAGGAAAGCAAACTTCAACAGGTAAAGCTTAATAAGGATGAAATTCTCGATAAAATCCGGCTCGAAGTAAAGCAGTATTTTCTTAAAACAAAAGAGGCTGAAAGCAACATTATAACTGTTCAGAAAGCGATTGAGCAGGCAAAGGAAAATTTAAGAATAAGCCAGGAGCGCTACAAAGAACAGATATCCACTTCAACAGACGTTCTTGATGCACAGACTTTACTTTCAAGAACGATGACAAATTATTTCAACGCACTTTACGATTTTAAAATTTCAAAAGCATCCCTCTCCAGGGCATTGAGCACGGAACTTATCGAATGAATGAAAACAATGAAAACTCCCTCATAAGGATGTTTCATGTTTACAGGCGATACGGCTCAAAAGCCGCTCTCTTTGATATAAACTTAGAAGTTTTTAAAAACGAATTCATATTTATTACAGGCCCGAGCGGCGCAGGGAAATCAACTCTCTTAAAATTGCTTTATCTCGGCGAGCCGGCATCCGAAGGTCAGATTCTTGTGGATGGAATAAACCTGGCGAGAATATCGCGGAACCGCATTCCTTTCTTAAGAAGAAAGATCGGGATAATATTTCAGGATTTCAAGCTTATACATTCAAAAACCGTTTTTGAAAATGTTGCCCTTGTTTTGGAGGCGGCAGGCAAACCGCGCCAGTTTATACAAAAAAAGGTCGGCAGTGTATTGAGAGCCGTTGGAATGGAAGACAAACAAAACTCTTCCCCTCTCTCTTTATCAGGGGGAGAACAGCAGCGCGTTGCAATTGCAAGAGCCGTTGCAGGCGATCCGACAATAATACTTGCAGATGAACCGACAGGAAGCCTTGATGCCGAATCGGCAAGCCAGGTAACCGGGCTTTTGAAAGATTTTCATATCCGGGGTTCAACAATAATTGTTGCGACTCATGACAAAGAATTTATTAAAAAATCGGGCGGGAGAGCGGTATATTTAAAACAGGGCCGAATCCAGCCCCCACCGGCCTGACCACAAAATGATATCTCTTTATTTCAAACATGCATTGCGCGATATCGGGAAAAACAGGTTTGTAAATGCTGTTTCAATTATTACAATAGCATTATCTGTAATTATTACATGTTCTTTTGTTTTGTTTTTTATTAATACAAGCGAAATCTTAACCCTGTGGAAAAAAGGGGTAAGAATAATGGCCTACCTTTACCTGGATGTTCCAGCAGAAAAAATACCCGAAATACAGAAAAAAATTTCAGGATTGTACAGTGTGGAGGATGTCAGGTTTATTTCAAAGGAAGAAGCTTTCGATGTACTTAAAGAGCAGATGAAAAGGCAATCCTCCCTTCTTGAAAATCTCAAGGAAAATCCACTCCCCAATGCTTTCGAAATCAGAATGATTGCATCTTCACAGACATGGGAAAAGATCGAAAACCTGGCATCCCAGATTCAATCAATTCCACAGGTCGAAGAGGTGGAATACGGGCAAAGGTGGCTGGCACGGTTTTCTTACATTATCAACCTTTTCAAATTATCAGGATATGCCCTCGGGATTCTTTTTTCAGTAGCTTCGGTATTTATAGTTGCCAACACAGTCCGTCTTGTTCTTTATTCAAGGCGTGATGAAATTGAAATCATGCGCCTTGTCGGAGCTTCAGACGGATTTATTAAAGTTCCGCTTTACATAGAAGGTATTATTCTGGGTGCTCTTGGCGGAATTATCGGCCTGATTGTCCTTTTCACCACCTTCATATCCATTACGTCAAATATTGATCAGGGCATAACATCAGGTGCTTTTCAAATCAGCTTTTTTTCGTACAGCAGTATGTTAATAATTTTGATCTCCAGCATGTTTGTAGGATGGTTTGGTTGTTTTTTATCTCTAAAACACATCATAAAAAGAGAGCTTTGAATATCTCCCATTCGTGTCTGGCATGGGTAATGGGCTTTGGCATTTCGCAAGAAATTTTTAAGGAAACATATCAACGCCCCCTTATTGTCAACAAAGAGACACAGGCAGAGACGAAATCACGGCTTCGTTGGCGTATATCCACTGGGGCTTGCCCGGATTTCATGGGAGCGGATTTGCTGCCGTTGGCGGAGTCTGAGTCGCATTCTTGCAGAATGCCAAAGCCCATTACCCATACCAGACCATTTAATCTGGAGTTATGCAAAGCCCTCAAAAACAGTATAATAGCAACCGCAGGGTTTTTTCTTCTGATCGGAATAAACGGTTACTGCGGCCAAAATTCCGATATCGGGCATCTGCAAAAAGAAGCTGAACTCATCAACGACAAAATCGAAAAAAGTAAAACAGAGATAATAAACTTTTCCAAAAAAGAATCATTGGTTTTAAACGCACTTAACGAACAGGATTTGGCAATAGATAACCTGAGAAAGAATGCATCCTTTATCAAGAGGGAGCTTTCGGATATAAACAGGCAAATTGAAACAATTAATAACGAATCAAAGAGGCTATCAAGCGAAATAGAAGTTTCGGAGCACTATGTTTCAAAACGTCTGACAGCACTTTACAAACTCAACTGGCTGGGCAGGATGAATATTCTGGCATCTTCCGAGTCCATCTATGAGCTTTTTAATCGTAAAATGTCTCTTGAAAGGATATTGGATTACGATAAAAATGAGATTGATAACCTGTTTAAGAACAGGAATCTTTTAAAAAGCATGCAAGACCGTCTCAATATTCAGATATCAAAGCAACAATCAAGTCAAAAAAGCCTGCAAAGCCAGATTGAAAAAATCTCCTTTGAACAGGATAACCGGTCAAAATTATTAAAGGAAATCCGCAGCAAAAAATCCCTCGAACTGGCTGCTATTAAATCCCTCGAAGAGGCCGCTATCAAGCTCGATAACATAATTAAATCATTAAGCCGTGAATATGGTGTTGCAGATAAGCCGGGCGATGCTTCTTTGAACGGTCTCGAATCATTAAAAGGGTTGCTAAACCTGCCCGTAAGGGGTAGAATTATCTCCCGTTTCGGCGCATATAATGACCCGAAATACAAAGTTGAAAATTTCAAAAGCGGAATTGAAATTAAAACAGACAGGGGTGAGCCTATCAGAGCGGTCAGCAACGGGAAAATAATTTATTCCGGTTGGCTTAAAGGTTATGGTAATATGATAATTATTGACCATGGGAAAAACTATTATACGGTTTACGCCCACCTTGAAGAAACTTTTAAATCAAAAGGCGATATGGTCGAAATGGAAGAAGTGATAGCAACAGCAGGAGATGCTGGTTCTTTATCCGGTCCCGGATTATATTTTGAAGTGCGGCATCATGGGAAACCAATTGATCCGCTCGAATGGATCAGGAAGGGATAGAAGGAGTACAAAATGAGCTTAAAGAAAAATCGCCATCTAAATCTTTGGATAACAGTGGTAATTGCAGCTGTTTTTTTGACTTTGGGGACAGGTTATTACCGTGATCTTGCGGCGAGCAGCGAAGAAACATACAAAGGACTTAAAGTTTTCAGTGATGTAATTGATATAATAGAAAACAATTACGTTGACCCGGTTGACACAAAAGATCTGATACAAAAAGCTATTCAGGGCATGGTTCAGAGCCTGGACCCGCATTCATCTCTTCTTCCTCCTGAAGCCTATGAAGATCTGCAGATTGATTCTGAAGGCGAATTTCCCGGCATTGGTATTCACATAACATTACAAAAGGGACTTGTTACAGTAATATCGGCAATCGAAGGAACTCCCGCATTTAAAGCAGGAATAAAAGCAAAGGACAAAATAATCAAAATAAACGGTGTTGTTCCGAAGGATCTGCGTGATGCTGTCAGCAAAATGAGAGGACCTAAAGGGACAACCGTTGTTGTTACCATAGCACGCGAAGGCGACTCGGAACCGTTTGAATTAACGCTCACAAGAGATATAATACCTGTTGAAAGCATAAAATCGTTAGTCATCAAACCAGGCTACGGATATATCTGGATTACAAATTTTACCGGCAACACTACGGACGATTTTATTAAAGCCCTTGATAAGCTGGAGTCGGGATCAACTCCACTGAAAGGACTCATACTAGACCTTCGGGATAACGGGGGAGGCCTTTTAAACCAGGCTATCAAGGTTTCCGACATTTTTCTTGAAGAAGGAAAAATTCTCTCCATAGAGGGGCGTCTCAAAAAAAATTCAAGAATCTTTACTGCGCATCCGGACAAAGTCAAACGCACCTATCCAATGGTTATTCTTATAAACAGCGGAACTGCAAGTGCATCGGAAATAGTAGCCGGCGCTCTTCAGGATCATAAAAGGGCTCTGATTCTTGGAACAACCTCTTTCGGGAAAGGATCTGTACAGAGTGTTGAAACATTGCGGGACGGCTATGCCCTCAAGCTGACAATTGCAAGATATTATACTCCAAGCGGAAGATCAATTCAGGCAAAAGGAATTGAACCTGATATTGTTTTAAGACACAAAACGCCTGGCGACGATGGCATGTATGATGATGAGGGCATGTTAAAAGAAAAGGATTTAAGAAATCACCTTGAAGAAACCTCTGATGAAAAGAAAGACGGAAAGAAAAAAGATATCCAGCCGGATTCAGAGAAAAAACCCGACAAGGATAAAAAAGATCTCCTGAAAAAAAGGAAGCCCAGAGAGATGGATTACAGGCTCGGACCACTGACTGTTGAAGGGCTTCAGTCTGACAATCAGGTGATGCACGGCCTTGAAATTCTGTTAAGTTATGAAATATTCAAGGATAAAATTAAACTTTAATCAGTCCGGTTAACTGCGCAAAAGCGAGCGAAATAAATACGGAATCGACATTTTACGAGAGCATCAACTATGGCTAAAAGTAACAAACCGAAACGGAACAGCAGCGGATCAAAAAAAGGGGGCTCTCTCAAAGTTAACATAAAGAAGGCTGTTTCAGGTGTTTTCATACTTCTTGTTTTGGTTATCGGGGCCGGATTTCTTGCCAATTTCCTCTTATTCCAAAAAGAGTCCCCCCCTGCGCGGCAGGTACAAAAACCGGAAAAAAAAGGGCCGCCATCAAAGCAGATTATTTTTGAAGTTTATCCAAAAAGCGAAGAATCCTTCAGTAAAACCATAGTAAAAACCAGGAAGCCGCCTGATAAATCCCTGCCTAACGTAGCGATCATTATTGATGATCTCGGATACGACAATGATCTGGCAAAAGATTATCTTAAACTTGGCATCCCTTTCACCTTTTCATTGCTTCCTTTCAGTCCGTATCAAAAAAGCATTGCCATGGCTGCTCATAAAAAAGGTATCGAAATAATGCTTCATCTGCCTATGGAACCTGACGAATACCCTCAGATATCTCCGGGCCCCGGAGCTTTACTGACAAGCATGATTCCCGACAAGCTGATAGAGCAACTCAATAATGATATTGATGATATTCCGTTCATCAAAGGCGTCAACAATCATATGGGATCAAAGATGACTGCAATAGACACCCAGATGTACCAGATATTCTCTGTTCTGAAAAAAAGAAACCTTTATTTTGTGGACAGCAGAACAACGGCCATGACAATTTGCGGGCCTTCGGCACGACTTTTTAAGGTCCCTTTTGCAGAAAGAGATGTTTTTATTGACCATAGTCAGGCCCCGGACTTTATTCGGAATCAGATAAAAAGCCTGGTTAAAATTGCAGATAAGCATGGTGAAGCCGTTGGAATAATTCATCCGCATCCTGAAACATATCTGGTTATCCGGGAAATGCTGCCATATCTTCAAAAAAGGGTTAATCTGGTCCCTGCTTCAACAATAGTAAGCGAAATAAACTGACCTTCAAAAAAGTATCCTTCAAATTATCTGGTCATCGAACAGGATCAACTTGCTGATTCATTATTTTGTCTTTCTATTTATCAACGATTTTTGTATATGCCTATTTACTTTTTACAAACTGTAATTTTATCAAGGAGAATATATGCCTTTATCTTTAATGGAAGGAAATGAAGCGGTTGCATGGGGAGCAATGGCTTCGGGATGCGGCTTTTTCGCCGGATATCCCATTACTCCGGCTACAACTATTTTCAACACCCTGCTCAGAATCATGCCTCCTGCCGGCGGTATCTGCCTTCAGGGAGAAGATGAAATAGCTTCTATAGGATACTGTCTCGGTGCTTCAATGGCCGGGTTAAAAGCGATGACCGCGACGTCGGGTCCCGGCATAAGCCTTTACAGCGAACAGATTTCATTTGCCATTGGAAGTGAAATTCCGCTTGTAATAGTAAATGTTCAGAGACTCGGCCCGTCTACCGGTTCAGCAACACGCGGGGCCGACGGTGATATTAATTTCATGCGCTGGGGGAGCAGCGGGGGCCTGCCTGTAATTGTCCTTGCTCCTGTCGATATTAAAGACTGCTTTGTTTTGACAATGCATGCTTTTAATCTTGCCGAAGAATTCAGATGTCCTGTTTTTTTGGCATCGAACAAAGAAATAGCCATGACAAAGGAAAGCATAGATCTTGATGCTGTTGAAAAGCCCCGGATAATTGACCGTATTCAATCAAATGAAGAAAAATTTCTCCCGTTTGCGGTTAAAGAAGGCAGCATGGTTCCGGACTTTCTTCCTATCGGCAGCAAAACATTAGTTCGGCAGACCTCATCCACCCACGGGGCGGATGGCTACATTACAACAGATTCCAATATTATTTCCCGGTTCCAGAACAGGCTGAAAAACAAACTCGAATCTGCAATAGACTCTTTCAGCTTCCATGACAGCTTCACTGATGAGAATGCCGACACCCTTATTATTACATACGGAGTCACGGGTCGTGCCGCAAAAGTGGTTATCAACGAACAGAGGAAAGCCGGGCAACCGGTATCTCTTCTTATATTAAAAACTCTCTGGCCGGTTCCGGAAAACCTTGTCCGGAATAAGGCAAAAAAGGCTAAAAACATTTTTGTTTTTGAGATGAATATGGGCCAGTACGTTCATGAAATAGAACGCATCCTGCCGGATAAAAAAGTTAAGTTTTTCGGCCAGATGGACGGCAGGCTTATAACACCGCGTCAGATTATGGAGGCAATCAGCAATGGATAGTTTATTAAATACCGGCAGGCCGCCTGTTTTCTGTCCCGGCTGTTCTCATGAACGGGTCACAAAGGCTCTCGACAAGGCTCTTTCAAACATGGGCCTTTCCGGTGACAAGGCAGTAATTGTAAGCGATATTGGCTGCTCGGGCCTTTTCGATACTTTTTTCAACACTCACGCATTTCACGGCCTCCACGGACGGGCATTGACATATGCTGCAGGCATTAAAATGGCAAAACCCGATTTAAACGTGATAGTCACAATGGGCGACGGGGGTCTTGGAATCGGTGGAGCGCACCTTCTGGCTGCGTGCAGGCGAAACCTTAACCTTACCCTTCTTATCTTGAATAATTTCAATTTCGGTATGACCGGAGGTCAGTTTTCAGTAACAACTCCGCAGGAAGCGCAGGTCGGTTCGGGTTTTCTAAACAGGCTCGAAAAGTCTCTTGATGTTTGCGATGTAGCCCGGTCTGCCGGCGCACCGTATGTTTCACGCTGTTCAAGTTACAGCAGCGACTTGCCTGATGAAATTGAAAAAGCCGTCAGATTCGATGGTTTCTCTCTTATTGACATGTGGGGAATCTGTCCGGGCAGATATACAAAAAGAAACAAACTTACTCCTCAGATTATTGACGAAACTCTTGCCGGCTTTCCTTCCTGTTCAGGTATCGTGGAAGAGAATAAAAGGAAAGAATACAGCCATAATTACCGGGAGATTATCTCAAAACTCAAAAAAGTTGACCCGCCCAGAGGAATAAAGGCAGAATTTGTTTTTCCCGAATCGGACAGACAGGAAGTAATAATATTGGGAAGCGCAGGGCAAAGAATAATCACATCCGGCGACATCCTGTGTATTGCAGGCCTTACTGCCGGGCTGAATGTAACACAGAAAAACGATTATAATATTACGGTCCTTCGCGGACCTTCAATAAGCGAAATAATACTTTCTCCGGATGATATCGGGTACAGCGGAATAGAAAAACCATCTGTCATCATTGCTCTTGCGCAGGAAGGAGTTGACCGCAGGCGTTATCTTTTCAGCGATCTTGCCGAAAACACCCTGATAATAAGAGCTGCCGGAGTTGACACACCGGAAAGCCGCGCAACCATGCTTGATGTAGATTTAAAAGCTAGGGGAATTAAAAGCCAGGATTGGGCGCTTGCTTCTCTTGCTGTCATGGCAAAGCTTAAAAAGGTCATTAATGCGGATATGCTTAATGCCGCATTAAAACTGGTTTTCAGAGAGACTGTTCTTGAATCTGCTTTGGAACTTGTTAACCGGGTTGAGCTTTAAAAAGTATCATTGACAAGGCACGCCGATTTCTGTCATAAAACAGTCATATTGTAGCTTTTTGTAGTGTAATCCCAAAAATTAAAATGTTGATGGAGGAAGAAAGATGAATTTTGCCCTATCCAAAGAACTTGAGATGCTGCGGAAAGCCGTCCGTGAGTTTGCAGCAAAAAAAATTGCCCCTAATGCCGATGAATGGGATAAAAACCATTA
>JAHJJB010000061.1 GCA_018823005.1 Pseudomonadota bacterium
CCTATCATGGGTCGTCACAAGGACAACCGGCCCTGATTCGATTAGGGTAAAGGCCTTGCTCAGTTTCAACTCACGCATAAGAGCACCTCGTGATATTCCTTTGTCCGATGGTCAGGCCAAGCTCGCCCGCTCGATGTCATTAGGCGCCCAACAAGTTATTCTATAGTTTCCGGTGGACTCCAAAACCCGTAAGCTACAGGAAGTGATCATTTTTCGAAGTCCTTGAAACAGTGTGCCGCCAGCGCTTCTATTCCAGTTTAACTGACTTAAAATACATATATTTATTGATTATATTTCGCAATAATTTATTTCTTCTTTCCGTATATCATGCCAAAATAAAGATTATTCGGAGAGGTTCAAAACTCCGACAACCGGAGGTTCTTACGACTGGAGCATTCCGGCAATACAAACCCAGCTGTCCCTTACCTGTGTCTCAATAATTTCAAACCCCTTTTCCTTCATTTTCTTTTCAACCATGTTTTTGTTTTCTTCGATTATTCCCGAGCATATCAAGAGCCCATTGTCTGAAATAACTTTTTGCACGCTGTCGAGAAGGGTCATTATGACTTCGGAAAGTATGTTCGCGGCCACAATGTCGAAACGCTCGTTAATATTTTCCGCGAGACTTGAAACCTGTATGGTGAATTTGTTTTCGTCAATATTGTTTAAAAGCAGGTTCGCTCTTGCTATTTCTGCCGCAACTTCGTCAGTGTCCGTTCCCATGAGCCGCTTTGCTCCAAGCTTTGCTGCTGCAATCATGAGAATGCCCGAGCCTGTTCCGATATCGAGAAAAGAATCCCCCGGTTTTAAGTGTTTTTCTATCATTCTCAAACACAGGGCGGAAGTCGGGTGGGCGCCTGTACCGAAAGCCATTCCGGGATCTATTTCAAGAATAATGTCGTCATTTTCAGGTGTGTATTCTCTCCATGTCGGTTTAACAACGATTTTTTCGCCGATTTTTTCCGGCCAGAAAAATGACTTCCATGATTCAGCCCAGTCCTTTTCATCTATTTCGCTGTATGCTATTTGCCAGGAAATACCCGATCTGCTTTCAAGCTCTGTCAGCTTTTCTTCAAGTGCCAGGCATTTATTTGAGAGACTTGAATTTGATGGAAAATAACCTGCAACCGAATGGTCTGAAGGTTTTTCAACAGCTCCATCGCCCCAGCCTTCAACAGGTTCTGCTTCCGGATCTTCAATAACAACGCCCTGAAGCCCGAACTCGTTAAATATGTCTGAAATCAGATCGGCTGCAATCTGTTTGTCATTGTAATCAAAAATCACTTTTGCTTCAGTCCATTTCATACTATTTAAGAAGCCTTCAAAATTTTTCCTTCGGAGGATTGAAATACCCGTGATTTAAGCCCGGAAAATCTTTTCTTATCAGGCAAAGAACTTCATTTATCCCAACCGGCGAACTCATTGAAGTAACTCCTGACATTACCTTCCAGTATCTCAAAGGATCAAAATTCAGGTTTCGCCACTGTATGAAATTCACAGGATGATCTTTTAAAAAAGCAAAAAGAGCGTCAACTTCTTCCGGCGAATCTGTAAAACCGGGACAGTTAAGATAATTTATTGAAACGAATACTTTTCTGCCAAGAGCCCTGTCTATGCTTTTTAAGACATCTGAAAAAACATATCCTTTGGGGCGGAAATAGGCATCGTAACATTTTTTTCTTACACTGTTCATGCTGATCCTGATGCTGTCAAGCCCGGCATCAAATAGCCTTTCCATTGTTTCAGGGAGGCTTCCGTTTGTATTCATGTTTATTGTTCCACGGTCTGTTTTTGAACGAATCAGTTTTATGGCCGGTTCAATCACATGCGCTGCAAGAAGGGGGTCTCCTTCACATCCCTGTCCGAAACTCACAACACTTCTTTTAACTTTTCTAATGTGCTCAAGCGCAATTTCTGAAATTTCATCGGGAGACGGGGTGAATGAAATCCTGTCCTGGCTGTTTTTTATTCCGGTTTCTTTCTGGAGCGATATGCAGCCGATGCATCTCGCGTTGCAGTTTTCAGAAGTCGGAAGAGGAGCTTCGAAACGTCCCAGAAAGAAGTTTTTCGCTGCGGGACAACCGTATTTCAGAGCGCAGTTTTCAAGATGGGCGCGCAGCCTGTTTTGCGGCATCTTTTTTTTCATTGCCCGGACCCCGGCGATAATTTTTTCACGCGGCATCAGCCTTAAATCCTGTCTCTTTTCACTGTCAACAAGGATAATGGCTGTCCTGAAACCACTCTTGTACCAGCCGACGGCTCCATAGGAAAAAAGAGGGAGATGTTTTGCGGCCTGTTTCTCCCTGTACGCACTTACATGAGAAATAACATATCCGGGTGAATTGAATGCCGCTACGGGAAATATA
The DNA here is from genome assembly GCA_018823005.1 of Pseudomonadota bacterium. GTDB lineage: Bacteria > Desulfobacterota > Desulfobacteria > Desulfobacterales > RPRI01 > RPRI01. The sequence continues at coordinate 2,367 of JAHJJB010000061.1, forward strand.
GGTTCGCCGTGCGCATATGGGTTTTCTTTTATAGTTTCAAGCTTGTTTGTTTTCAGATTAAATAAAACCGGGCTTCTGTCCGGCAGAAGCATGAATTCACCGCCATAAGGCATATCAATGGTGTTGCCGGTCGAAAGGGGTGTAAAAGAAGAGCCGGCCATCCCGACGGCGGCATAACCTTCAAGCTCAAATATTTTACCCTCTTTATCGGCAACAACTGCCGTAATCAGGTTATTTTTTTCCATATTAAATGTTCCTTGCAGCGACGGATGGGCGAAGGCGCCATGCGTACCAGGTGGCGCCGAACCCGCCGATTGCAAAAACCATGAAGGCCGGTCCCCATGCCGAGGCAACATTATCGCCGATACGCAGGTAATCAAGCACTGCTCCGAAGGCTACCGGAGAAACGGCGCCTGCGCCGAATCCTAGAAGGGCCCGTACCGCCAGTACCGACCCAAGACAATTGGGTGCAACTGCTTCGGTAATCGCGGCCGAAAGTACCGGAGAATCACCGATGGCTACAAATCCGTAGATGAGCATCAATACAATCAGAATCGGCACGGGCGCGGCGACCAGCCAGCCAAAGATCAAGGAGAGGAGTGCACCGGCTGCGCCCAGGCCGGTCAGAACGGCCCGCCGCCCCAGAAGATCTGATAAATGCCCCATGGTGGATGAGGCGACGGCGCCGACAATGTGCATGGCGGCCACGCAATAGGCGGCAAGCTCTACGGATTGGATTGAAGCGGCACCTGACAAAGCAAGGCTTGCCGCGAGAAAGGCGGGGGTCCAGGACCACATGCCGAGCAACTCCCAGCAATGACAAGTGTAACCTGCCATCAGGGACCTGACATTCCGTTCGTTCCTCAGAACATCAGTGAAGCGCACGCCGGTGCTGTGATCATGAATGATATTCGGCGTACGCCTGAGTGCGATCCATAAGATCAAAGCCCCTGCGGACGGCAGGATGCCAGTACCGATGAAGGCGAGTTCATGGCCTCCAACTGCGATCAGGATTCCCGAAACAGCCAGGGAACATGCATAGCCCAGCGAAGTGCTTGCGATAAACCAGCCGACTGCACCCCCGCGGCAAGCTACCGGAAACCTCTCGGCCATTAAAACGATGCCGGGGGTATATATGCCTCCCTGGGCGATGCCGAGTAAAGAATAGAGAAGCAATGTCGTCAGATAGCTGCGCGCAAAGAAACCAAACACGAGGGCAGTGGCCGCACTGGTGATTGCTGACAATACGAATATACGACGGGCGCCGAAATGATCCGACAGCCAGGACGCGATTGCCAGTGAGAGTGAGTAACCGATCATGAATCCGGACACAATAGAGCCGGCCTGCGTTGCCGACATCCCCCATTCGCTCTTGAGGATCGGCAGGCAAGCGGCATAAACCATGTAGTTCAAATACATGAAGATTCGGCCAATGCAGATTGCCATCAGCCAACCATCACGCCATAGTGGTTTCTTCATCTCCTGGGCAGTTCCTTTAGGCCTTTTTAAAGCCATGTGCGACAAAACGAAATAGATTCCTGAATCCACGATACTCAAATATGGGACTTTTATCATCACATTTTGAAATGAACAAGATATTCTAACCTGCTCGGTGATAAATCATAAACATTCAATTGTTTTTTTAAGTGTGTTATTGTTAATATGGAAATAAATGGAAACATTTTCGTTTATTACCAACGCCAGCACCAACAAAAGGAAATGGGAATGCCCAAATGTTATGCGGTTTGTATTGAAAAATAAAAGGAGTATTTTAGTGATTACAACATTTGCACGAAGAGTCATTACCTTGAGCCTCGGTTGCCTGATTGCCGCTCTAATATTATGGGGAAGTGAAGTTTTTGCCGAAACGAAGAATGTTCAGGCGGAATTCACCTTCCATATTGTTTTGACCGATAAAAATTGTCAGATGGCTATCTGGCTGGTCAACGAACAAGGAGTTTTTGAAGATACGGTTTATGTTACAAGGAAGGTCGCCAAGGAAGGCCTTGGTAACAGAGGCGGGGAGATAGATGACAAATGGGGAGGGGCACGCTTAAGCGTTCTACCTGTTTGGGCGTATCAAAGAGGTATTGACTATGGAGGAGGCAATTTTTATCCAACAAAAGATAAAACACTTGTTGACGCGATCAGTTCAGCTACTCCAAAAGCCGGGGAGTTTGTTTGGCTTTGGCACCAGCAGAAAATACTCAAACCGGGGAAATACTATTATTATATCGAGGTTAATAAGAGCTTTGACGATAACGAGCACCATAACTACAGCTGGTACCGGGGGCAACCTTCAGTCATTTGGCAGGGTAACCTCTTAGTTGGTGATCAGATCTCGGAGAGTAAAGCCAAAATCATAGGACATGGACATGTGGCCGGGATTGACGGCAAGATAAATCCAGATCTGTCTACACTTACTACGGCTCTTAAACTTATCGAAAAAGCAGGGGCAATTTACAAACCGGTTGAGAATTGAGAGATATTGTGTAGCCTATCAATGGCAATTCTGCTGCGCTTCATTATTGGATAATATCATGCATAACGAACAGATTGAAATGTGGCGACATAAACATTCATTTAATATAGAAAAAAAGGCGATAGAGAAACGAACCCTTATCGTGGTTTTCATCACCTTTGTCACCATGATTGTCGAAATAGTGTTCGGCTGGATATCCAATTCGATGGCCCTGTTTGCAGATGGCTGGCATATGGGCACCCATGCCTTTGCCCTGGGCATCTCTCTGGCGGCATATATTTTTGCCCGAAAATATTCGAAAGATCACCGCTTTACTTTTGGGACATGGAAGATAGAAATCCTTGGAGCGTATACGAGTGCGGTTGTGCTGGGAATTGTAGGGTTAATTATGGTTTTGACTTCCCTGGAACGAATCATTAATCCGCTTGCCATTCAATATGATCAGGCACTTATTGTGGCCCTTCTGGGGTTGGTCATCAATTTGATTTGTGCCATCATCTTGAATTTTAAAACCGATTCTCATGAACATGACCATCATCATGGGGAACATCCGATTGCGCACTCGCATCCCGGAGATGATGATTTAAATCTGAAAGCAGCTTATTTGCATGTTCTGGCGGATGCGTTAACTTCAATTCTGGCCATTGCAGCCTTGCTGGGAGCCAAATATTTTGAGTGGAATTGGCTGGATCCCTTTATGGGAATTGTCGGAGCTGCTTTAATCATTCGCTGGTCGATTTCTTTATTGAAAGAGACCACCGGTATTTTACTGGAACTTGCCCATGAAAAGGATGCAACGCTGATGGCTGCAATTCAGGCGCAAATCGAATCGGATGGGGAGACTAAAATCAGTGATTTACATTTGTGGAAGGTTGCACAGAATAAATATGCCTGTATCGTGTCATTAGTCACGGGAAATCCCTGTGCCGTTGAAGAGTATAAGGGCAGATTGGATGGAATTAAGGAATTGGTGCATGTAACCATTGAAATGAATACATGCCAATAGTTCAAACTGGCACCTGCATTGCTGTGTGGAGGGCGCTCGCTGTTTCGGTTCAATTCGACGTTTAGATGGATACAGGTTTTACGGAGTTTCAGGCATGGGATCTGGCAAGATCAGGGTGGAGGGGAGAGCGCCCATCTGGCGGGGCAGGGTGATGACAAAGCGGGCTCCGTTTCCGGGTTTGGTTTCTACGGTAATGCTTCCTCCATGCTCACTGATCACCTTACGGGTGACAAAAAGCCCTATTCCAGTCCCCTTGGTCCCTTTGGATGAATAAAAAAGCTTGAATATCTGGTGGCTCTGGTCTTCGTCCATACCCGGACCGTTGTCGGAAATCTCGAAGGTGATCTGATCGGCGTCCCCTTTGGAGCAAAACCTGATCCGGTGGGCCAGAGGCCGATGGTCTTCTATGCACGCTTCCATGGCGTTTTCCAGAATGTTGATCAGGGCCGGCCGCAGAATGTTGACGTCAACACGGAATTTTCCGATGTTTTTTGGGAAATCGGTTTCAAAGATAATGTCAGCCGCCCGGATACGGGCCTCCATGGATTCGGCCAGATCCTTGGAAAAGCGCCACACCTCTGTGGTTTCCAGTTTTATGTCTCTCTCCTTGGAGTAGTAGAGAATGTCCAGTACGAGCTTGCGTATCCGGTCTACCATCAGCTTGGTTACATCGATGCCTTCCTCGATACGGGCCGGTTTGTTGCGGTAAAAACCTGTTTCGATTAGATAGAGACTGGCATCCAGTCCTGTCAGACAGCTCCTGAGACTGTGGGATATGGTGCCGATCATCAGGCCCAGAGTCGACAGGTTGCCCTGCATGCGCCGTAGTTCGGAGATGTCCATAAAATAGCCTAGAGCAGCCTGTCGGCCCCCGTGAGCAACAGAAGTGACGGTTTCCAATACCCAGTGAGCCTGGCCATTTTTGTCCCGCACGCAAAACACGTAAGGCATGTCGCTGTGGCCTTTGAGCATAGCCACGGCGTTTTGGCGTACGAGATCGCGGTAGTCTTCGTGGACGATGACCATGGGGTCGGTGCCCAGCAGTTCGTCTTCGCTGAAGCCGGTAATGCGGATGAACTCGGGGTTTACGTAGCGGAACTTCCCGTCCTGAACTATGTAACTGCCGATCAAGGCTTTTTGCCGGCTGTCGATCAGTTGGGTATCGGCGATCCGTATTTCGGTGTTGTCACGGATGAACCCCTCGAGGGAAAGGGGCCGGCCGTCTTTAGAGTCGCGAAGGACGATCCATCGGTCCTGAAGCCAGCGCATCGTCCCATCCGGATAGACCACGCGGTACTGCACTTCGCCCTTATTAAGACCGGCTTCCAGCGATTGGTCGATGGCCTGGAGCATGGTGTCGCGATCATCAGGATGTATGACCAGCAGCACCTTTCCGATCGAAATCAAACGGCCTGTTTCTGCAGGCAGGCGAAATATTTCAATGAAAGCCTTGTTGATGAAATGGAAATGCTGGGATTCTAAGTCGTAGTGGTAGATAGCATCCTGGGAACTGTCAGCCAGGCGCTCGATGTCCTTGAAAATGATATCAGAAACCGGTTTGGAAGACTGGCGGCCGGCATTGATTTTTTCAACTACCATGTTTTCTAAAAGATTGATGAATAAGAATTTGCCTTTCACAAATTGGTGAATGCATCGCATCAATCAGCTTGTATGTCAAGCTTAATCAAGCGCTTCAAGTTGTAAAGGGCGTTTTGATTCTTTTTGCGGTATAGATTGACAATGGGAGCGTTATAGATCCCTTCATTCCACCATTGATATTTATAGTTTCTTTGCCGCAGCCCGCACCCTCGGAAGCTGAATAATGTATGTAAAAATAAATATTCCGGTTCCGATGGCATACCATACGAAGTTATTGCCAAAACCCGTTACATCTGCAACCCAGTGAGGACGCAGTACCACAATAACAACCGCGGCAAGGAGGAGGCTCTCATAAATTCTGTTTTTTGCGGCAAAGTAATTCTGGGTGAGCGCAGCGAAAGCGCACATGGCCATTGCGCCTGTCAGAAAAATAGTTATAATATGCGGCCAGTCGTCTATGCCGATAAGAAGTATATCGGTATTGAATATGAACATGAAAGGAAGAATGGCTGTTCGTATATCATACGTAAAGCCCTGGATGCCGGTACGTATGGGGTCCGATTTTGCTATTGCCGCAGCCGCATAAGCAGCGAGGCCGACAGGAGGCGTGTCGTCGGCAAGGATGCCGAAAAAGAAACAGAAGAGATGGGCTGCAATCAAAGGAATAGTCATACCGTAATCGGGCCCAAGTTTTACTATTACAGGGACTGTCAGTGATGCCATAACAATGTAATTGGCGGTTGTGGGGAGTCCCATCCCAAGGAGAAGGCTTGCGCAGGCCGTTATCAAAAGAAGCAATACCAGATTTCCGCCGGCTATTTTATCAATGACCTCAACAATCAGCCCTCCCAGACCCATTGAAACAACACCGACTATTATTCCTGCTGAAGCGACAGCCACTCCTATTCCCATCATGTTTCGTCCGCCTGAAACAAGGGCTTGCCATATCTGTACGAAACTGAACTTGATAGCATCGGCAAGAGATGTTTTATCTATAATCGCACGGACAATGTTCTGAAGAAATATTAAAACAGCAAGAACCTGGATAGCTCTGTATGCCGCAAGCTGCGGGGTATGTCTGAGCACCATTAGCTCATATATCAGATAAAGAAGAGGTATAAGGTAATGAAGCCCGCCGAGAAGGGTCTTTCTGAACGACGGCAACTGATCAGCCGGCAACCCTTTCAGACCGAGTTTTGAAGCCTCAAGGTGTGTAATATAGAAGAGGGCGATATAGGATATCACTGCAGGGATGAATGCCGCACGAACAACTTCAAAATAATCAAGGTTGCAGTACTCGGCGATTATGAAAGCCGCAGCGCCCATGACAGGCGGCATAAGCTGGCCGTTTGTGCTTGCTGCCACTTCAACTGCCGCGGCTTTGTAATCGGGATATCCGACGCTTTTCATGAGCGGAATTGTAAAGGTCCCGGTTGTAACCGTGTTTGCGATACTTGAACCGGAAACAAGTCCCGTTAATCCGCTGGCTAAGACAGCCGCCTTGGCTGGGCCGCCTTTAAACCGCCCAAGAAGACTGATGGCCAGATCAATAAAATACTTCCCGCCTCCGGCCTTATCGAGCATGGCTCCGAACAATACAAAAAGAAAAACAATCATTGCTGAAACATCAAGAGGAATACCGTAGATGCCTTCCGATGAAATTGTAATCTGGCTCATGAAACGACTGACTGAAACACCTTTGAAGGCAATTACCTCAGGCATATACGGGCCAAAAAAGCTATATATGATAAAAAAGCAAACGACAATGGGCATAAAGGGTCCGAGGGATCTTCTTGCGGCCTCAAGAAGAAGAAGAATCAAAGCAACCCCCACAACCATGTCCATTCCGGAAGGAGCGCCCTGCCTGAGGTTCAACGCATCGTAATTAATAGCGAGATAAAGCGCTGAGCCTGCGGCAGCAATACCCAGTAAAAGGTCTGCAAAAGGGAGCTTCGCCTTTTGGGATAGAAAACCAAAAATACCTTTTGTTTCGCGTTTTTTAAATGCGGGATGGCAGAAATAGACCAGCAGAATTGCAAATGCAAGATGAATGCATCTTACAAGCACCGAATCGAGCATGATAAATTCCGGCAGAGATAACTGGAAAATAGACCAGGCTGCAGCTATAACAGGGATCAGATACCGGCTGAAGCCTGATAATTTTCTTGAACCGAATTCGCTCTCTTCGGCCATCCTTTTAGCTTTTTCTACGCCTTCATCCATTTCAGCTGTTTTTTGCGGGTCCATTTCTGCCTCTTATACATGGAAGCCGTTTCAAAACCTCTTGTTCGTTATTTCGAAACCAATAATTTCAAAGGTTTGCCAATAGCCAAATGGGTTTTGAAATGGGTTATGGTCAATAAATCATATTACTTTATCAATCCGACTTCTTTGTAATATTTAAGCGCGCCCGGATGAATCGGAGCGCTCAGGGCCTGAAGCATCTCTTCCTTTTTAAGCATTTCAAATGCGGGATGGAGACCCTTTAACTCTTCCAGGTTATCGAAAATCGCTTTTGTAATGGCATAAACAACATCATCTGACACCTTTGCGCTTGTGCAGAAAGTCGCCTTTACCGCGAAAGTGGGAGAATCCTCTTTGTTTCTTGCCATGGCATAATGTTTTATCGGAATATAAGCTTTTGCATAATATGGATATTTTGCAATCAAACCATCTATGCATTTGCCTTCTATGGGTACGAAATGAACCTTGCGGCCCCCGCTTGTCGCTTCTTTAATGGAACCATTGGGGTGGCCTACCGTGTAAAAAAAGGCGTCTATTCTGCCGTCATTAAGCATTTTGGCCGATTCGTCCGCCTTAAGTCCTTCTGCTCTCAAATCCTTTTCCCAGTTGATTCCGCAGGCTTCAAAAGCATCTATTGAATTTCCTCTCTGGCCTGAACCAGGATTTCCGATGTTGACATGCTTTCCCTTAAGATCCGCAAATTTTTCGATTCCAGTGTCATCACCGGCAACAAGTACAACGCTTTCAGGATGAAAACTGCATATGGCTCGCAGATCTTTCTGAGGACCTAAAGCCTCCCATTCCTTCTGACCTTTTACGGCCTGAAACTGCCTGTCGGACTGAACCACGCCGAATTCAAGGTCGCCTGCCATGACGGCATTGACATTAAAAACCGATCCGCCTGTTGATTCTACAGTTACCCTGAGATTGTATATATCTTTTTTCTGGTTGACAATCTTGCCGATGGCGCCGCCCACAACATAGTAAACGCCGGTTACGCCGCCGGTTCCGATGGTCACAAATGTGCTTTTGGCCTGCGCTTCAATCGGAATTGAAGAAAAGATAAAAACGAATCCAAATAACAACGCGATTGTAAAAAACAAAGACTTTTTCATAATAACCTCCTTTTTATTGTTAATGGTACATTTATTCCCCGGTTTTTTTCCTGTCTTGAAACTCCTCCAACTTTTCCAGCCTCTCAGGCGCCGACACAGTCGCCAGGCAGGCTTCTACTTCATAGTCCATGAGAGCCTCCATACTTACTTCATTTGCCATATTCAGGCCCTTCTTTATTAGATTGATGGAAAAAAGCGAGTTCGCTGCAATTTTTTCCGCCATGGCGAGAGCCTCTTCCATGAGCTTATCGTCAGGTACGGTTTTATTGACAAGACCGATTCTTTCAGCTTCTTTCCCGTCGATATAATCGCAGGTGAAAAGCAATTCTCTTGCCTTTCCGGGGCCTACCAGATCCTGAAGAAGTCTCATGGCTCCGCCGGTTACAGATGATGATACCCTGGCTTCGGGAGAACCGAATTTCGAGCTCTGTGCCGCAATCCTGATGTCGCAGGCCAGGGCCAGCTCGTAACCACTTCCGAGCGCATAGCCGTTAACAGCGGCAATTGTCGGTTTGGGATACCGGATGATCATTCTTGATATCTCCTGGAGATGGACGAGATAATCCCTGTACGCCTTTAATGACCGACCTTTTGAATCCTTGAGGTCCGCCCCTGTGGAAAAAGCCCTTCCTTCCCCTGTAATGATCAGAACCCTTACCTTCTCATTATCAATAGTGTCGGTAAGCGCCTGCTGCAGATCGAGCCAGAGCTGCTTGTTCATGGCATTCAATACCTTGGGCCTGTTCAATTTGATGATTGCGATATTCTCTTTTTTTTCATAGATAATACACTCAAAGTTCATGTTTCTCTCCTTTACCCGATGAGGATTCTCGCGTCCACAACCGATGCGCCTTTTTCATGGGCAATGATCGGGTTTAGGTCCACCTCCCGGATCTCCGGGTGGTCGACCGCCATTTGGGATATCCTGGTTATAATATCCTTAAGCACAGCAATATCTTTTTGTTTTTCTCCCCGGATGCCGGCAAGCAGCGGATATCCTTTTATCTCTTTTATCATCGTATCCACATCCAGATCGGTCAGGGGGATCATCCTGAAGGAGACATCCTTGAGAACCTCAACAAATATACCGCCGAGTCCGAACATAATGACGGGGCCGAACTGAGGGTTCCTCACCATCCCGATGATGCACTCCTGTCCCCGGGGCGCCATGGGTGCTATCAGGACGCCCATGATCTTTGAAGAAGCAGTGACTTTTTCCGCATTTTTCATGATCTTCTCAAAGGCTTCTTGAATTTCTCTTTCTTCTTTTAGATTTAACATGATTCCGCCGGCATCCGATTTGTGGATAATTTCCGGTGATACGATTTTCATGGCTATGGGAGAGCCGATCTCTTTTGCAGCTTTTACGGCTTCATCTTTGGTGGTTGCCAGGAACGCTCGGGGCAATTTAATGCCGTAAAGCGCCAGGAGTTCCCTTGCCTCGGTTTCCAATAGGTTGGCTCTGCCGGCCTCTTTGACTTTCCGGAGAATTTCTCTTGTCATATCGACGTTAACCCCGTTAGTTTTCACCAGGGAGGCATTTTTTAGTTTGTCCCTGTTGACTGAGAAGTGGGAGAGATACGACAGGCATTGGGCTGCCCGTTCAGATGAGGGGGTGACAAAGATGCCGTTCTCATGCAATATTTTCATGGACCGGAAAGGCTCGTTGGCAAAAGAGGTGTGGACGACTAACGGTTTCTGGTGTTGCTTTACCAGATCCACCAGGGCCTGCGATGTTTTTTCTTCCAATTCTCCAACATGAGGGGCGATGATCTCCTTGAATCCTCCGAAAAAACCGGTGATATATATGGAGTCCACTACCGGTTCCTCCATCAGGACGGCCGCGATTTTGTTGATCATATCGGGATTTTCTTCGGCCGTTCCTCCGTAGTCGATGGGGTTGCCGGCAGGCATGCCGGCAAGAAGAAAGGGTCTGATTTTTTCCTGTGCAGATGAAGGGAGAACCGGAACCTCAAGCCCATATACTTCCGCATTATCCGCCGCCACGGAGTTGTCTCCGCCGCCTTCGGAAATGATCGCAACATTTTTCCCTTTGGGAAGGGGAAGATTGGCAAAGCACATGGCAACATCAAACATCTCATCCACATTGAAAACTCTTATGATACCTGCCTGCTTGAAAGCAGCGTTTACGATGGCGTCATCCGCGGCCAATGAACCGGTATGAGAGGCGGCAGCTCTCATCCCTGCTTTGCTCCTGCCGACTTTTAAGATAATGATCGGTTTTTTTGTCGACACCCTTCTTGCCACCTGCACCAACCGGCTGCCTTCTTTTATTCCTTCCATATACATCATGATGACTTTTGTGTCGTCATCCTGGCTCAGATACTCGATGTATTCATGGAACTTCACTCCGATCGCGTTTCCAACCGAAATGATGGTGCTCAATCCCATTCCTCTCATTTCGGCATAGTGAGTAAGAGAGTCAATGATATTCCCGCTCTGGGCAATGATCGCAAGGGGGCCTTTTTTAATCGGAGGGATGCCCAGAAGATTCATACTGGTGCTGGCGGAAAACAAGCCGGAGCAGTTGGGACCGATAATTTTTGCACCGCCCTCATCGGCGATCTTTAATACTTCCGCCTCTATCTTTTTCCCATCCTCTCCGGTTTCGCCCAGACCTGCAGTGATGATAACAATCCCTTTTGCTCCCATTTTGACACTTTCGGCAACCGCCTGCGGAACGAACCTTGGAGCAACCACTATCATTGCGAGATCGACTTTCTTTCCCACATCCAAAACGGAGGGATAGGCTTTTCGTTCGAACAGGATATCCCGTTTCGGATTAATAAGGAAAATATCACCGTTATAACCGCCCCGAATCAGACTCCTTGTTCTCCGTTCAGCAGCTTTACCGGGAACCTCGGATGCACCGATAATGGCTATCGATTCTGGATGGAAAACCGGGAAAAGGGGATGATTCATCTAAAAACCTCCTGATATATATAATATTTATAAATTTACAGTAAATTAGTTTGAGTTTGAGATAGATGGTATCATACGTTCAAGATTTCTCTTCTTTTGCTGAATATCGGTTGTGGTCGATGGAACATATATTTTTTTGTCTTTCCAGATACTCTCTTTCTCCTGTAAAATTTCGAGAGTTTCATCAAGATTTCGTATGCTGACTGCAGTCAGGAGCGCATTGGCTATGCTGATGGAAGCCGTAAAGGATTCAACGAAAGAATCCATCCTGGAATAAACCGGCAGAACCCAGTCCGCATATTCGGCAAGGGGTGAAATAAGCGAATCGGTTATTGCTCCGACCTTTGCCCCGTGATTATGTGCATATTCAAGAATTTCAACAGTTAGCCTCGTATACCTTGGGAAACTGATACCGATTACAAGATCTTCCGGACCCAGACCGAAAAGGACATTCCACACATCGCCGTAACCCGGAACCAGCAACCTTGCATCTTTTTTAAGAAAGTTAAGATAGAGACCGAGAATTATTGCCGGAGCGTGAGAGCCCCTTAAGCCTGCCACATAGATTGTCCTTGATTCCGTGATATCTTTAACCGCCTTCTGAAAGGTCTCAGGGGAAATTTCATTCAATGTCCTGGTCAGGTTCTGAATGTCCTGCTGAATTATTTTTTTCAGCAGATCGCCGTCATTGCGCACATCTTTTATCGATTTTTCGAGTCTCGTGACAGTTGACAGGCGGTCCTGGAATTCTTCCCTGAGATGCCTTTGCATATCCGAGTATCCCTGAAATCCAAGAACCTGGGCAAGTCTTACAACAGTTGCCTCTCCGACGCCGGCCTTTTTCGAGAGTTTGGTCGCGGTCATGAAAACAGCCTCATCGTTATTCTCGAGAATATATTTTAATACACGTTTTTGCCCGGCGGTAAGTTTAGATTGCTTTTCGGAGATCAGAGCTGATATTTTCATGGAATATTTACTCCATTATTTATTTATAATGAATTATATCATTCATGGTATTCTGTCAAGAAGAGATATGATTTTCCAATAAAATTTGATCATTAAACAAAAAACCGTAAAAGGGGTCGGTCTCAGCTGCCTTTTTTACAGACTCTTTTGTTTACGTTAAGGATCTCAATAAAGTTGAAAATATGAGATTTAAGGAGTAAAATACTTTCCGGAAAAACAGCAAGCAGCCAAAACTACTAACGAAAAAAGGATTAGAAAAAATGACTTCACTTTCAACACTTGAAATATTTTCAGATTATATCTGACCCTGGTGCTATTTCATTACCGGGCGTATTGAAAAGCTTAAAAGAGAATATAATATAACCATCCGGTGGAGGGCCTTTCCTCTTCATCCCGATACACCGGAAGAGGGTCTTCTGCTTGAGCAGTTGTTTGCCAATTACCCTGTAGATATTAAGAAAATGATGAGTAAGTTGCAAAAAACAGCGGATGATTTAGGACTGCCTTTCGGCGAAAGACAAAGAACCTATAACAGCCGCATGTCCCAGGAATTGGGACTATGGGCTGAATCAAAAAATAAAGGGGATGCATTCCATAATGCGGTATTCAGAGCCTACTTTGCGGACGGGAAGAACATCGCAAAAATACCGGTACTTTTGGATTTGACAGAATCCGCCGGCCTTCCCCGTGATGAAGCTGCCTCGGTTCTTGAGGCAAGGGCTTTTAAGGCGGCGGTAGAGGCAGACTGGGCTCTTGCCCGTGAGAAGGCCATTACAGCCGTTCCGACGTTTGTGATGGAACAGGATAGGTTGGTTGGCGCGCAACCTTATGATATGCTGGAAAGGCTTATGGCTGCGAACGGGATAAAAAAAGAAGTTAAATTGTAATAGCGTTTATTCAGTCCTTTTTCCTCGATTTCGATATTTTCTTTCCAATTTTTTTATCGAGAGCTTTATAAAGCTTCTTTGCCTTTCTGCCAAGTCCGGCCTTGCTCAGATAACTTTCGATAAATAAATTCCAGATATCATCTCCTGGCCACCGGGAGTGTCTGAATAAAGCTCCCAGATCATGAACGGCAACTGAAAAGCGGGATAAACCAAAATGCATTTTTTCAAGGTCTATCAGCCGGATGTCAGGAGATCCTTCTTTTTCTGTTTTAACAAAAATATGCTTTCCGTAAAGGCAGCTGTGTTGAAAACGGTAGGAATGAACCCGGGCTAACATTCCGGAAAGCGAATCAATTATGGAATTTTGTCCATAAATTTCATTCTCACCGGCTTCATTAAGAACCTCATCAAGGTTTTTATATCCCTCAAGAAACCGGATAACCAAAACAGCCTGAATATTTCCGCCTGTCCGCCGCTCCCCGTAGTAAAGGGGTTCCAGTGTTGGAATGGCGTATTTTTCGAGCTGGCATATATTGCTGTATTCCCTGAATAAAGTTGGAGTGCCCCTGACAGGGTGCATGAGAGATTTGTACGTGTGGTTTTCCTGCCGCTTGATTATGATTTTTAATGAAAGCCCGTTTTGAAGTCTTATTTCATGGAGTATTATGCCGCTCCACCCGCCCCGGCGATAATTAGGCTCTTCTATGAAGCCGCCTTTTATCTCCCATAGCTCTTCAAATGAACCCATGCTGTCATGAATAAGAATTTCTCTGTCTTTTCCGGAATGAAAAATTTCTTTTAGTTTCATTCTCTCTTGGCCCGTCTCCCATTATTTTATTCCGGCAGCAGATATCACGATCTTTTTTTCCGTAAAACATAAATGCGCCACATGGAATAATACCTTGCAAAATCAATCTGCCCGATTATTTCAAAGCCGGTTTCAAAAAATTCGGATTCGATAACCTTGCTGTTTGCGACAAAGCGGTTCTGGTATCCTTTTCGGTTTCTGCTTGCTTCAAGCCGGTTCCTTCGCCATGCTTTGTAATTTCCGTCGACCCAGAGTGACAGGCATACAGTATCACGTGTAACCCTGTTAAATTCCTTTAACAATGCCATACGGTGTTCCTTGTCTACTATGTGATGCAAAAGGCGCATGCAAAATATGGAATCAACGGAATCAGATTTCAGGTTGATGCTGAATGCGGATGCCTGAAAACATGGAATGCGGCTCACGATATAAGAATCCAGAATCTTTTTCGCAACCATAATCATTGAAAGGCTATAGTCTGACGCATAAATAATTCTATCCGGCATTTCAGACAACAGAGGCCAGAAACGGCCTGCTCCGCAGGGAATGTCGAGAACAGAAGACGGATTCCCGGCAATTTTCAATGCTTTTCCGGCTATATTCTGTTCCCGCCAGTTGGATAATCTGCGTCCCAAACCCTCCTTATGTTTTTTATAATAATCGAGAGAATGTTTCGAATCGTATTTTTCAGAAAACTCCAGCTTGATTTTTGAATTGAGACTCATTTTTTTTCGATCCTCGTTTTCCGTCCTTCCTTTTTACTCCATATTTTTTCCCGGGATTCACGCATATCCCTAATCTTTTCGAGGTTTTTATGTCAGATAGATTTGAATATGTCAATAAGCAAGGGCAGTTGCTTTTTGTCAGGTTGACAGGAGGAGGGTATTTTATGTATTAACCTAATCACACATAAAAAAAGGAGGGGGAAATGTCTGGTATAAACAAGGCGATAATCGTGGGAAGACTGGGGAGGGATCCTGAAATTCGTTACACTCCGGGTGGAGTAGCTGTCGCTAATTTCAGTGTAGCAACGTCTGAAGAATGGAAAGACAAGGAGAGCAACGAGAAAAAGGAACGCACGGAATGGCATCGCATAGTAGCTTTCGGAAAACTGGGTGAAATATGCGGTGAATACCTGTCTAAAGGGAAACAGATTTATGTCGAAGGCCGGATTCAGACAAGATCCTGGGAAGATAAAGACGGGAACAAAAAATACACGACCGAAATCGTTGCATCAGATGTTCAGTTTTTAGATAAAAAAGATTCCGGTTCAGGGGATTATCCAAGAAAAGGACAGGATGATAAGATGGAACGTGGTTCAGCCGGCCCGGCATATCATGATTCGAAGGATGACGACATTCCCTTCTAAAAACCGATTATCGAATGTCGGACATCGAATTTCGAAGTATGAATGACAGGAAGAACCGGAGATATTTGGATTTAATTAAAAAGACTGATAAGAAAATGAAAATAGACGGGCAGTTTTTTGTTAAACCGCCCGTCTATATTGGATATTTTTTAGAAATAGATTGAAAATATCCTGTTATCAGGATTTTTTTGCATCATCTATTTTTTCAGGTTCTTTTTTTTCAGGTTCTGTGGTCGCGCCTTTGAAATTTTTTATTGCCTTACCCAGGCCTGATCCTATTTCAGGAAGTTTGCCGGCTCCAAAAATGATCAGAACAATGATAAGTATTACAATAAGTTCCTGCATCCCTATTCCAAACATACAAACCTCCTAGTTTTAAAGCTCTTTTTATTTTAGTTCATGCAGAAGCTGCAAGAACTCTTTTGATTTAGTGTAGCGGTCTAAAGCGCTTCTGTAATCTGCCCACTTCTCCCATGCTTCAAGCCAGTCAGCGTTGTGCCAGTAACAGTCTTCGTCTCCGTTGCCTTTAAGTCTTGCTATATAATCGATATATTCTTCCGAGCAGCTTTCACAAAGCCGATAAGGAACCTTAAGGTTTACATCTGCTTTTTGCTTGTTTATTTCTGCTGGGCAAGTTTGAGCCCCGATCTGGGTTCCGCACTTTTCACATTTAATAGCACAGTGAGTACATTGAAAGAGCTTCTGAACGGCCATTATTTTGCGCCTAAGCATCATTTCGGCCGTTTTTTCTTTTGAAAGCTGAATTTTTTCATTCAATGATATTACATCAGCCACTATACACCTCTTGTTTCCCGGGACGATGACATATTGATTATGTCCGGCCGGAAGCCCGGGCAGGATCTCTTTTGACTTATACCACCGGCCTGTAGGGGTGTCAATCTATAATGGGAACATGAATATTAGTGTTGGGAAAGAGGAGAGGCAAACCAGAAACGAAAAAGAGATGAATGCGGATGAGGGTTTTTTGTTGTCATTTGTTCTGTCTGCATGCTAATTTGTTTCCTGACGGACACTATCTAACCCCCATGCCCGGCTCGGGCGCAACGAAGCATGAGAATGCAGGAGCCAGGAGTCAGGATCCAGAATAACCATGTTGTTGTTTTTCTTCTGTATTCTGACTCCTGTATTCTCATATAAATGTTGTTTCTGATATATTTGCATATGAAAGGTGAAGTTTATGATTAATGATTTCAAGCCAAACGGTCTTCCGCTTCTGATTGGGAGCCTTCCGGTGGATGATCATCTTCTGGCCATAAAGCTTGTTCTTGATTATACGCCTGAAATACCTTTGTGGGTGCAGCTTCCTGTTTTCCGGGAAGAGGGCATGATAGCCCAGTTTTTGCCCGGCCTGCCCGGCCTGACCGAAGAAGATGAGCGGTTTTTCATTAATACTTCGGGCCGGAATTTTAATGACGATATAATCGAATTTTACGAGGAATATTTATCTGTTACCGGAGGCGAAAAGGATTATGATGATACCAGATTTGTTTTAACTCCTGAAACAGCAAAGGGCTTTTATATTTTTACCGATAAGATTAAAGATCTGCCGGTTAAGCCTAAGGCTGTAAAGGGTCAGATAACAGGGCCTGTAACACTTGCTACCAGTGTTTCAGATCAGGACGGGAAGGCGATTTTTTACAACGAGGAAATGAGAGATGCGGTTGTTAAGCTTGTCGCAATGAAAGCCGGATGGCAGGTGCGGCGGCTTTCCGAATTTAAGGTTCCGGTAATAATTTTCTTTGATGAAGCCGCCCTGGCCGGTTTCGGGTCTTCGGCATTTATAGGCATATCTCCGCATGAAGTAGCCGGATGTTTTGAGGAGGTTATTGGTGCGGTGCATAAGGAAGGCGGGCTTGCCGGAATACATGTATGCTCGAATGCCGACTGGTCAGTAGTCCTGGAGTCTTCTGTGGATATAGTCAGTTTTGATGCCTATTCATATTTTGACAAATTCATCCTTTATTCGGATCATATAAGAAAATTCATTGAATCTGGGCGGATGATCGCGTGGGGTATTGTTCCGACTTTGCGGCCTGAAGATATCGAGAAAGAGAATGCCGCTTCCCTTGCAGAAAACTGGAAAAAGAAGGCAAAAATGCTTGAGCCTCTTGGATTTGATCTGCGGACTGTTTTATCGCAGTCTTTTATTACACCAAGCTGCGGAACCGGTTCCCTTAATCTTGACCAGGCCATAAAAGTGCTTAGTATGACAAAGGATGTTTCACAGATTTTACGAAAAGAGATAGGGATCTGAGTCTTTTACGGGTCGGCTTTGGGAGATTATTACAAATTGATGGGCTCGTAAAAAGCCTTTTCACACAAAGATCACAGAGAGCACAAAGATAAACCAGAATGTTTTCAATATATCTTTCTTAGCGCCTTAGTGCCTTCGTGTGAAGATTTGTTTTTTATGAAGCCGTCATAATTTTTAATAGAGAGGATTAAACATGGTTAGTGAGAAACAAACATTTTCGGGTGCGAAGCACTATGTTCTGGATGAGGAGCTTGCCAAGATAGTTAATATATCAATGGCGCTTGAAATGCCCCTTCTTCTAAAAGGAGAGCCGGGGACAGGAAAAACAATGCTTGCCCATGCCATTGCGGAAAATCTCGGCATGCCGCTTATAGTCCTCAACGTTAAATCAAGCATGAAGCTCGTTGAAGCCCTTTACCAGTATGATACCCTGACGCGGTTGAATGACAGCCGCTTCGGGGATTCCAAGAGGGATGTCAGCAATATTGAAGATTATATCAAGATGGGGAAAATAGGGCAGGCTTTTACTTCGGATATCAGGACAGTGCTCCTGATAGACGAGATAGATAAAGCAGACACTGATTTCCAGGATGACATGCTTGATGTCCTTGACCAGATGGAGTTCGACATTATTGAAATCGATAAGACAATGGGTGCGAAAAACCGGCCGGTGATTATCATAACTTCCAATGCCAAGAAAGACCTTTCAGACCCGTTCCTCGGAAGATGCAACTTCCATCACATAGCCTTCCCGGACCCGAAGATGATGCGAAAGATTATCAGGGTTCATTTTCCCAATATCGATTCGGACCTCATGGAGAATGCCGTCAATGTTTTTTACAAGCTTCGGGAGCTTGAATCGATTGAAAAGCGCCCGGCTACACGCGAGCTGGTAAACTGGATAAGAGCTTTGAAGTCCGATCCTGATTTTAAGGCAAAAGAGCTTGCAAAGGGAGATATTCCGTATCTTGGCGTCCTTTTCAAAAAGAGCCAGGACTATGAGAGGGCGGTTAATACTGTCAGCCGCAGAAGGCTGTAGGAAGCAGGGTCAAGGGGATAGGATAGGGGTCAGGGTTCAGGGGTCAGTGAACCAGGAACCAGGAACCATGAACCAGAAACTAGGAACCAGGAACCAGAAACTATAAACCAGAGATGTATTATGTTTATCGGGTTTTTTTATAAATTAAAGGAAGCGGGGATACCAGTCAGCCCGACATCATTTCTTACCCTTCAAAAGGCTCTTGGGAAAGGGCTTGTATCTTCACTTGATGACTTCTACACAGCTTCCCGGGCCGTTCTCGTTAAAAGCGAAAGATACTTTGACCTTTTCGATCAGGTTTTTGCCCATCATTTTGAAGGCGCGGAAATGCCTGTTTACGAAGGTGTTGAGCTTGACGAGCTGGCAAGGGCGCTGCTCGAATCGTGGCTCCATGATCCGAAAACCCTTGCCGCGGCTCTCGGGATTGACGAGTCTGAAATTGCAAAGCTGACTCCGGACGAGCTGATCGAATATTTCAAGGAGCGTCTTAAAGACCAGAAGGAGCGCCATGACGGAGGAGGCAAATGGATTGGAACAGGAGGCACTTCGCCTGTGGGGCATTCCGGGAATCATCCCGGAGGTATGCGGGTAGGCGGTGCTTCACGAAACAGGTCGGCGGTTAAAGTTGCCATGGAAAGAAGGTACCGGGATTATTCCTTAGATGGGCCGCTCACCCAGGCGATGGTCGGCGAGGCGCTTAAACGGCTTCGGAACATGATACCTGCAGGGCCGAGAGACAGGCTGAACATAGATGAAACTATTTACCAGACCATGAAAAACGCCGGGGAGATTGAAATTGTCTTTGACCGTGATCTGAAGGACCGCCTCAAGGTTGTTCTTGCCATTGACAACGGGGGATGGTCAATGGACCCTTATGTCCATGTGGTTCAGACGCTTTTCGATTATGCAAGGGCGCAATTCAAAGACCTTAAAACCTATTTTTTCCATAATACTGTATACGGGACGATATGGCAGGATCCATCCAGATATAAGAAACCTCTCAGAATACAAGAACTTCTAAGGTTTGATCCCGAGACCAGGCTTATTCTTATCGGGGATGCAAGCATGGCCCCATATGAGCTCATGGCGTCAGACGGCTCAATTTATATAGATGAGAGAAGCGGAAAACCGAGCATAGAATGCCTCAAGTTTCTGGCAGAAACCTTCCACCACTCCATATGGCTCAACCCGATGCCGACTAACATGTGGGGATATACACAGACCATTTCAGCGATAGGGCGAATTTTTCCAATGTTTGAATTCAGCATTGACGGGTTGGAAAAAGCTGTGGCACATCTCATGACGAAGTAAGCGGAAGTATACTTTGCCCTGTATGCCTGGTGCCGCCTGGATGTGGCTAACAGGGAATAAGGAAAAACATTATGCCCAGGCAAACTTTTCGGACACG
>JAHJJB010000062.1 GCA_018823005.1 Pseudomonadota bacterium
ACCCGATGAAATCCATTCACCGCCGCTCTTTACCAGGTCTTTTGTCCTGTCGACGATCCTCAGGTACCCTTCCCCGTCGATCGTACCCATATCTCCGGTATGGAACCACCCGTCTACAAAAGACTGCCGGGAGCGCTCGGGATCTTTGTAGTATTCATCGGCTATCCACGGCCCCCTCAGGTAAATTTCACCCATCTCTGTTCCGTCATTATTCACTTCCCTGCCGGTAACGGTATCCACGACCTTCATGTCGACGCCGAGAGCAGGCAAACCGGCGCTGTTCCTCACGCTGTAAAGTTCATCAGGGGAGAGATCCGTCATGTAGCTTTTTTCGAGGGCGGCTGTTGCAAGAGGAGATGTCTCCGTCCCGCCGTATGCCTGTCTTATGGGAAAATTATATTTTTCATTCAATCCTCGCATCAGTGAGAGCGGACATGCCGAGCCGCCGCTTGCTATAACCCTCAGGGATGAAAAATCGTGCCAGCCTCCCTTTTCGAGATAATCGTAGAGCATCAGCCATATTGTTGGAACACCGCAGGTAACGGTAACCTTTTCGTCCGCAATCACCCGGCAGATCTTTTCCATATTGAGCGTTTCCCTGCCGGGCAGTATCTGCTTGAAGCCCATTCCTACACCGATGAACGGCATTCCCCATGCATTCGCATGAAACATCGGAACGATATGGAGGGCGCAGTCGCTTTCGAATGTTCCGAAAGTCACCGCACCGGCATAACTGTGCAAAACGATGCTCCTGTGGGTATAGACTACGCCCTTCGGATCTCCGGTTGTTGCTGAAGTATAACACATCATAGCGGGATCATTCTCATCAAGATCATCGGGAAAATCGTATTCGGCCGGAAATTTCGAAATCCATTCGTCGTATGAATAAACGGGTGAAAGAGTCGTCTGTATCGGTTTGCCGCTTTGCGAGAGAACAACAAAATGCTCCACTGTCTTTAACTGATCTTTTATCATCTCCGCTATGATGATAAGATCCTCCTCGATAAAGAGCACCTTGTCCTCCGCATGGTTGAGGATATATGAAAGGTGCTGCGGAGGCAGCCTGAAGTTTGCCGTATGAAGAACCGCTCCCGTGCAGGGAACTCCGAAGTAGAGCTCAAGATGCCTGTGATTGTTGAGCGCAATACTTGCAACCCTGTCTCCTTTCTTAATGCCGAGAGATTTAAGCGCGTTGGCCAACTGACAGGTCCTTTTGTAATAATCCCCGTAAGTGTAGCGGAATATCTCATCCGGATAAATTGACAATATTTCCTTCTTCGGGAAATATCGTGCCGCTCTCAAAAGAAGTGTTCTCATCAGTAACGGGTAGTCCATCATAGGTTGTTCCCTCCTCCATTAATTGTAAGGTTCTTCTGCAAGTCAGTTTAATCTAAGGGTTCAAGGATTCAAGGATTCAGGGGTTCAAGTGTTTTTCCTCCCACGCCTTTCCTTTATATTGCCCTGAATAGACAGTGACTCTCACCTTAATACAAAATTTTCTAAGAATTGGCTTATGAAGCTTCACTTCCTTTCACTCGAATCCTTGAATCCTTGACCCCTTGAATCCTATCAGGACCATCAATATATATTCCCTTTGCGCTCCATCAGCATCTCCATGAAAGCGTCTATTCGAGTACGGAATTGCGCCTCGGAGAAACTGCCTCCATCCATATGGTCCCCGTCAAACATGACACCCGGAATATTGAGTTCTTCCGAAAGCATCTTCATTATGTCCATCTGTCCCATCGAGATCGGCTTGCAGCTCCTGTTTGAATGGAAAATCGCTCCATCTATTTTATAATCGACAACCGCCTTTCTGATAAGCTCAATCCGTTTATCAAGTGATACGCATGAGACGAGAGGATAAGAGACAAGCGATTTATAAGCGATGCTCTCCAGGGGCTTATCCGTATCCATCCTCATAGTCCACGCCGATGTGTAGGTTTCGGCAACCACCACAGCATCCCATTTCTCAAAGTAGTTGAACAGTTTCATATTATACCATAGGGGAATATTGTCCCAGAAAAGACGTATCCTCTCATTGAGTATCACTCCTTCACCTCTTTCAACCTTCCCCCTCACCTCTTCAAGCACATCCCGCAAGAAATCAACAGCGATTTTTGTGCCGTGTCTTGTCACCATAACAAACATTATCCCTATCTCCGCTGCTGAAAACGGGGAAGGGATTGTACGGCGTGCGTCCATGATTTGATCCCAGAGCCTGCATGCCTCATCCGTATATGCAACTGCCTGCCGCAGCCTGTCTATATCAAATCTTTTCCCGGTAAGATCTTCAAGGAATTTTATTATCCGCTTTATTTGCGTTACCCCATACTTAATATGGTGCTCCCCTATATTCTCCATTGCCACCTGCGGCAGGTCCGCCCTGAAGACAGGTACATTGAAGTGATCGCACAGCACCTGAAATGTCTTCATCGTGGGAATACAGCCTGCTCCGAAAGAGATCAGAAAATCGGGCTTTGGCAGACCGTCGAGAGGCTGATTTTCCTCCGCGATCCCATCAAGGGCATATCCGATGTTGTTCCTGAAATAGCCGCAAAGATCGCTTGAATAACCCCTCCGCTGCGCATATGCAAAATTATTACTATTCGTGCCTATTGCAGCGCATATCGGCGCCCAGTTTTCAGGAAATATCGGATGAATATCCATGGCATAAAAAAGCTCGATCAGGCCGTTCATGGGCGGAATCCATCCTACCGGACGACCTTCGGCTTTAGCTCTGTGAGCATCAGCATAAAAATCTGTAATGATCTGCCGTAAAGCCGTATTCGCCTTAAGCCGCTTGGTGGTCTTTTTCTCCTCCATCATCGCCTCTCCAGCATCTCAAAGAAGCTTTCAATCCGTGTTTGAACCCGGCCAGTCAACTCATCTCCTTCCATTTCCAGTTGCATGTTCGGTATACCCGTTTCATCAATGACCTTCTTCATAAATGGGTGATCAGAGAGATGGGGATCGCAGAACTTCTGATGTATGAAAATCACGGCATCTATATCAAAATCCGTCAGCGTCTCAAGAAAATGCGCTTTTCTGGAAGGAAAATCAGACCTTGAAGCGCACGGAGGTCTCGTGAGGTAATATCGGGCAAGGGATTGAAGGGGGTCTCCTTCAGATATTTCATCCCTGAGCATGCGGAGGCCAATGCAGGCATCATCGGCGACAATATCCCCGCCGGCCTCTTCTATGAATGCCATGAGGGATGTATCGGAAATAACGCTTCCGGAAATAAGTATCTTAAGTTTTCCGCTGCTCCCGCGATCATCTTCCTTCATCTTTTTGACATATTTTCTGAGTTCGGGCAGAAAAATCTCCAGAGGGAGTGTCTGGCTGCAGATATTCATGGCGCTGATACCGGAATAACCGGCCGGAAATCCGGCCTTCTTCAGGTAATAAACCTCTTTCATGAGCGATCTTGCTTCATTGTGAATGGTAATCGATCTTTTCAGGTTATCCGGAGAAAATTTTTTCCCGGTAAAAGATTCGAGTTTCTCAATAAAATTATTGAATTCGGCCATTGTATATGTCAATGATTCATCAATGGTCATATAGGGAAGACTTATCAGGTGTGAGAATCCGGGCTTTAAATTCCTTGTCCAGATATTGAAAAGTCCGCAGGTCGCATCGCAGGTATAGCAGTGAACAATCCCGTCTAAAAAATTATAGTGCCCCTCAAGACCAAGGGCCATAAGATGGCGCACCGGAGGGCAAATGAAAGGTTGAAGAAGGGCATCTGCCTTGTGGAGATTCTCAGACTGACCCCAGATCCTCACAGGGATAATACCAAATGAATGCAGGATTTCTACCGGCACATAGGAGCACAACGTTCCTATAACGGGACAATTATCCTTCTCTTTATGCTCTTTGACGATATCAAGACGGCGCTCATACAGATCTCTGAAATTAATATCCATCAAAGAGTTATCCCTTGTCTGAGATTCTGTCTAAAACCGGTGATAATTTTTTCGTAACAACTCAGGAGTAAGAATCCAGGAGCCAGAATCCGGAATAGAAGAAATGTAGCTCCGGCAAATTACTAATTTTTTCAAAGATCCCAAATTATAACCATGACCAAATCGGGTTTCCTTTTCATTCTGGCTTCTGAATTCTGGCTTCTGGCTCCTGAATAATTACATTTTTTCTTACATCTTGCCCTGATTCTCAAATTTAGCTCACCGCCGCAGAGCGGACTGGGAATGCTGTTTCGGTTCAACTTGCCTGGTTATTCAAATCTATAGATGATCGCCCCCCAGGTAACTCCGGAACCAAGCCCGATAAAAAGAACCGTACTTCCCTTTTTCCCTATTCTCTTCATCTCGATTGCCTCATCAAGAGCAATCGGTATGCTTCCGGCGGTTGTATTTCCGTACCGCTGAATGTTATGAAATATTTTTTCATCGGGAAGATTCATTGCGCTTTGAAAAGCCTGATTTATACGGAGATTTGCCTGGTGCGGAATGACAAGATCAATGTCATCCATAGAAAGTCCGGCCTTTTCCAGAACCTCTTTTGTTACTTCGGGAAGCCTTCTTACGGCGAGCTTGAATATCGTTTTGCCGTCCATGACCGGATAATGACGTCCTTCCTGTATCATTTCAACAGTCAGCCTCGGGGTAACCCTTGATGAAGGTGCTTCAGTCATTAGGCTCATCGCAAGCTCGCCCTGGGCATGAAGTGATACACCCAGGACTCCCACGTTATCCCCAGTCTCAACGCCTTCAAGGCACAGGGCGCCGGCTCCATCTCCAAATATTACAGTCACATCCCTGCCTCTGGTTGAAATATCGAGCCCGCCGCTGTGTATCTCTGCTCCAACAAAAAGAACACGGTTGGCAAGACCGCTTCTTATATATGCATCAGCAGTTGCTATGCCGTAATGAAAGCCTGTGCACTGCTGCCTGATATCAAGGGCCGGTGTGGTCTTAAGGCCGAGCTTATGCTGCAAGAGGCATCCTGAACCGGGGAAAAAGATATCAGGGCTCAAAGTTGCAAAAATTATAAGATCAATATCCTCTGGTTTCCATCCGGCCCTTTTCATGGCGATTCTGGAAGCTTCAAGTCCTAAATCCGATACACCGATATTTTCATCTTTGTTTACCCAGTAACGCTGCTCAATTCCAGTTCTCTGGCGAATCCATTCATCTGTCGTGTCCATCCATTTGGCTAAATCATCATTTGTGACAAGACGGGTGGGAAGATACCGGCCGGTTCCTTTTATAACAGTTTTTTTCATATATATTAATCCTCCCATAGCGCATCCCTCAAACCGGATGCTCTTTCTGTTTTTCTTGAAATTGCCGCTCTGATCACGTCTTCTGTTCCCAGCAGGGTAATCTTTCCGGTAGTTCTTGTAAGCCCGGTATAAATCAGCTCTCTTGACAGAACAGGAGAGTCTTTTTCCGGCAAAACGAGAACAACTTCCTCAAACTCGGACCCCTGACTCTTATGGATTGTCATGGCATAGGCTGTATCATGATCAGGAAGAATGCCGGGCTTAAACTTTCTTGCCTTCCCCGCCGAGGGTCCGTGAAAAAACGCATATACATCGTCATCATCAGAATCCCGATCCGCCATTATTATGCCGATGTCACCGTTATAAAGCCCCAGGCTGTAATTATTCCC
This sequence comes from Pseudomonadota bacterium, assembly GCA_018823005.1. Taxonomy (GTDB): domain Bacteria; phylum Desulfobacterota; class Desulfobacteria; order Desulfobacterales; family RPRI01; genus RPRI01. The sequence goes on from JAHJJB010000062.1 coordinate 5,638, forward strand.
CTTTATCAGGACCGGTCGTCCCCTGTACCATAGAGCCGAAGGATTTATAAGCCTTTTTTGGGCCAATACTGATTCGGCAAGACTATTAACTGCATCAACACCGAACTGCCCCTTATTCACGGCACAAAGTATTTTAAACCGGCTGAATGAGTTAAGGGCTTCTGTTGGATCATCTATAGCCTGGTAAGCTGTATAACCTTCAACTATCTTTTTTTCAAGCGAGGAATACAATTCTTTTGAAGTTTTTATATCTTCCCAGTGAATTCTTTCATCAGTTATTTTTTTCATAATGCTCATGGCAGTATCTGCGTCGCCATTATTGACAGCACTGCTCAGCCTGCCGATACCGCTTCTCTCTGAAAAACGGTAGTTCCTTTGCAAAACAACAAGAGAGTCACTTAAAACCTGTTTACCGGGTACTTCGGCATCTTCTTTCAGCCCGCCTCCGTCAACCAGTTTATTATGTAATTTCACTGAATATCCCGGGATTTTCCCTCGGTTGCATATATCTCCCAGAACCGATCCTGCCTCAACGGAGGCAAGCTGGTCTTTGTCTCCAACAAGAATAAGTCGTGCCTTATCCGGCACGGCTTCCACAAGTCTTACAAGCAATGCAAGATCAACCATCGATGCTTCGTCAACAACAACAACATCGGCCGGAAGCTTATTGTCAGCATTATAATAAAAGCCTGAGGTGCCGGGAACTACCCTGAGCATTCTGTGAATAGTATATGCATCTTCCGGCAACATGCTTTTTATGCCATCGCTGCAATCAATATTTTTTTTCGTGCTTAGGATAGCTTCACTCAGCTTTGCGGCGGCTTTTCCTGTAGGAGCCGATAAAAATATCTTGAGCTTTTTTCCATGTTCGATTTCAATAAGAAGGGTTAAAATTTTGGCAATTGTTGTTGTCTTGCCGGTCCCGGGTCCTCCGGAAATAACGCAAAATCTTTTAAATACGGATGTAAGTGCAGCAATTTTTTGAAGATTTAATTTTTCTTCCGGATTATCAGGGAAAAGCCTTATCAGAGAATTTTTTATAAGTTCAATGTCTATATCTTCAATATTGTCTCCTGCACGCTTTTTAACAGCCTCTGAAAGAATTTTCTCGTAATTCCAGAACCTGTAAAAATAAAGCCTGTTTTTGTCATCAAGTATCAAAGGCCTGTAATCGCCGGGTTTGCCGACAACATCAGCAGCGCCCAGTATTTTCAGCCAATCCTTCAAGGATGGACATACGACCGGTTTTTTGCCTTCATCTTCTTCAAGAATCACTTTTTCAGCAAATGATTCAAGATCCAGACACACATCACCGTTGCCTGCCGCATTGCTCACAAGGGCAGCAGCAAGGAAAAGGCCTGTATCTTCGTTTTTGGAAAGCTTGTTCATAAAGCTTCCGAAATGAATATCTATATATGTTAGTATATTATTATTATATAAGTGTGTTGTATATGAATTATTCATGTAAAGCTTACAAAATCGGTCTCTGGTTTCTGGTTTGTAGTTTCTGGTTTCTTTTTTAGATTTAATTCCCCTGCTCCCTTCCCCTCGAACCCTTGAATCCCCGAACCCTCGAACCCTTCAGTTTACTATCCGCTATTCACTGTTCACTATATCCCGGAATAAGCGCTTTTCCGAGCCCGTTTATCAGAGAGATATCCGGCAAATCATAAAATATTCCTGCCCCTTTATTCTTCGAATCATCGACTCCGCGCATAAATATGTAAAATACGCCTCCAAAATAATCTTCATAATTATAACCGGCAGTTTTCAACCGCAGATGCTGATGAAGGGCAAGAACATATAAATGGTACTGAAGTATGTATGATTCTTTTTCCATCGCTTCATTAATGCTCGATTTACCATAACAACTTACTGTATTTCCAAGATAATTTGATTTCCAATCAACAAGAAAAAAGCGGCCTTTATGGCTGAAGACCATGTCCATATAGCCTTTCATGAAACCTTTTGATGGTGAAAACAGAAGATTCTCAATCCAGTTAGGATAATCACCGCTTACTATAATTCGTCCATAATCATGAAAAACATTTTTGATTGTAACAGGAGCAATCATTTTTAACGGAAAATAAAACTCCATTTCATTAACCCTGCTTGCCTTATCAACTCCTGATAATTTTATGATCATCTCTTTTGCATAAAGAGGAGCATCTAAGACTTTGTTTATCATATCGTAGACAGGACGTTTCCAGATTGTTCCGAACCCATATTCCCTTAATTTGCCGGCAACAAGTTCTTCTCTTGCGACTGCTCCTGAATAAGCAAAATCCATCTGTTCAAACAGGTCATGAAAAAATATACCGGCCCTTGCGCCTTTCGGAAATGAAAATATATCGGGAAGTCCTGACTGCTGATTCGATTCGGGTGAATCTTTAAATACGGCTCTGCTTCTGGCATCTATGTCCCTGATGTCATGGCTTGCAGGACTTCCTGCGGTAAGAGATGAATAGCTTGATATTTTAAAAGTGGCGTCTATTTTTCCTGTAAAATTTCTGCAGAAGAGCCGTCCAATATCCTCTTCGCAAAAATCGTATTTACCGTCAACTGCAGAAGGAAGCACAGAAAGCTCAATTGCCCCCCCTGCCCTTTTCTCCAGCTTTTTCAAATCATCGAGCAGGGAGGTGTCTTTTCTGCCTGTAAAATAATTCTTAACGGCCGTTACTATCTCTTCATCGCCTGAATATACATTGTTACGTGCATAATGAAACAGGTAAGCCATAGCCGATGTTTCTCCGGAGTTAATACGCCCCCAGACAAGATAGCATCTTTCTTTTGCCCTTGTTAATGCAACATACAGGAGCCGTATGTTTTCAGACAGAAGTTCTTTTCCGGCAGCAGACAGGCTCTTTTCATCCCGGTCAAGGTCAAGAACCAGATTTCTTTCTTCGCTCTCATCATGAAAAATGATTTCCTTATCACTCACTTCAGATCTTCCCCAGTTGAAAGGACAAAATACAACTGGAAATTCAAGCCCCTTGCTTTTATGTATTGTGACTATTTTAACGGCATCATAATCGCTTTCAAGACGAAGAAGATGCTCTTCAAGTCTTTCCCTTGAAACTTCCCTTTGTTCGGACAGCCATCTAACAAGGCCGGTCATTCCAGGGTTGTCTTCAACCGATACTTTATGAAGAATTTCTGAAAGATGGAGCAGATTTGTTATGCGCCTCTCACCATTATCAAACAAAACAAGACGTTCCCTCACTTTTTTCTGCGTCATAAAATGGCGGAACATGTTTATAAAGCCATGCTTATTCCATAAATAATGGCATTCAGTAAAAACAGCCAGATGCTCATCCCATACAAGCGGGTCCTGGCCGGCGATATCGAGTTGTTCACCGGAAATTCCAAATATGTCAGTTACAAGAGCCGATCTGACATTTTTCATATTGGAAGGATCGGAAACCGCTCCTATGAACCTTTCCAGCTCCATAGCCTCATGAGAATCAAAGACATTATCTATGCTGTATATAACTGAAGGAATTCTTTTCTTTGAAAGGGACATTTTTACTGTCTGCGCCTGATTATTTGTCCTCACCAGGATCGCAATATCCCCGGCTCTGATACATTTTTCCACACCATTATCTGTTTTCAGCAGGTGTAAAATTTCCGATGCTACAGATTCCGAAATCACCTTCTCTGCAACATCCTTTTTAATGGATTTATTCTTTTCAGTGTATTCATCAGCAAAAAGATGCCACAGAGTGAGCGGCGCATGCGAGGAGACATCTTTGTTTTTGTATTCCTGCGCATATCCTGAAACGCCTTTAAAAAATGCAATCTCATCAAATATATAAGGATTTATTAAATCTGAAAAAACTGCATTTACGGCATCGATCAATCCGGGTACAGAGCGCCAGTTTTCTGTAAGAGTGCTTTTTGAACCGGCCTTTGAAGCTGCATTTATGTATGAAAATATATCCGCCCCGCGAAAGCTGTATATCGCCTGTTTCGGGTCTCCTATTATAAAAAGAACGCTCTCACTCGAATCAAAAAGATTAGAAAAGATTTCATACTGAACAGGATCAGTATCCTGAAACTCGTCAATAAGCGCGGCCTTGTATTTTCGCCTTATCTGGATTGCAAGATCGTGGTTGTCACGGCTGTTAACAAGGGCGTCTCTTACCCTTGTCAAAAGATCTTCATAATATTGAATATTTCCGGCTTTTTTGCGCTTTTCAAGCTCACTTCCCGCAAATTTTATGAATTCCCTTTTAAGATGCAGGATATATCTGTCAAACACTGCCGCAATCTCTTTGCTTTTTTCTTTAAGCTCATCGCAAAAAGCAAAGAAAGGATGTTCCGGGGCTATTTGCTTTGCTTTTACAGACTTTTTTATTTTTTCCGCGGTAAAATATTCAAATTTATCAAACAAAGGAAAACCGGTGGACCTTTCATCAAGAAACCTGTCCATCCCTGAAATAATTGAAGTTACTTTGATGTCCCTTTTTGAAAGGCCCGATTCTTCCGGCCCGTGAGCCCCGTATACATTTCCCTTTAGGGCTGGATCATGCAGCAGATCCGAAATCCCGTTTTTTGAAACAGACCAAATGCTTCTCATGTTTTGAATAAGGTTGCGGTAATCGCAAAGAAGGTTATCAAATCCGGGTTTCTCAATTAAAGGAATTATCTTTTTGCATGTTGATACCTGCCTTGAGAGAAGTTTTGAAAAAAATTCCGGCCCTTTAAGCTTTTTTGCCGAATAGCTTATAAATTCAGGCTCGGCATTGTATAAATTAATTCGCCAGAAATCTTCTGCGACTTCCTGTATAAGGTCCGTCTGATCGGTTACAAGCTCGGTATCAAAAAGGCTGCCCGTTTCAAAGGAGTTTTCTGAAAGAATCCTTGCGCAAAAGCCATGAATAGTGAATATTGAAGCTTCATTGAAATCAATGAGGGCTTTGCTTATCAGCTCCAGAGCAAGTGCATGGTCATCATATTTTTTACAAAGGGAGTCAATCAGCCTGTCGTTGCTTTCACCTTTCATAAAGGCCTCTTTTGCCTTTACCAGCTTGCTCCTGATTCTTTCTCTTAATTCTTCAGTTGCGGCCTTTGTGAAAGTTACAACAAGGATCTGATCTACAGTAAGATTATTTTCTATGATCAGCCTTATAAAAAGACTCTCTATGGTATAGGTTTTACCGGTCCCCGCCCCGGCCTCAATCAGATTGGTGCCGTAAAGCGGGGCATTAATAAGATCAAACTGTTTCACGTTTCGGGTCCTGGTTGCCGCCGATCCGCCACAGGCGGAGTTTATGGTTGATGTGACAAGGCCTTTGAGACCTTGAAATAACATAACAGAAAATATCATACTTAAAAAGTCTAAAGTATCTGTGGTATATATATCGTCATTTGTATTTACAGAAAGGATATCTTATGGGGAGAAAGGTTGTATTGGTAACCGGCGCATCATCGGGCATCGGAAAGGCTGCAGCAGAGTATCTTTTTGAAAAGGGGCACACGGTTTATGGTGCAAGCCGGACCGTGGCAGATGGAACCTTTCCTTTCACACCATTAAAAATAGATGTAGATAGTGACGATTCAGTAAATAAAGCAATCAGCCGTATAATAAATAAGGAAGGTAAAATAGATGTTGTAATCAACTGTGCGGGATTCGGACTTGCAGGATCAATTGAAGACACATCGGTAGACGAGGCAAAGGCCCTGTTTGAAACAAATTTTTTCGGAGTTTTCCGTGTGTGCAAAGGGGTCATACCGGAAATGCGGAAGTGCAAATCAGGAACCATAATAAACATCGGTTCTCTTTCAGGACTGATTTCCATACCCTTCCAGGCCTTTTACAGCTCAAGCAAGTTTGCCATAGAATCCCTGACTGAAGCGTTAAGAATAGAGTTGCTTCCGTTCGGAATACGCGTGGTTCTTATTGAGCCTGGAGATTTTCATACAGGATTTACAGCAAACCGCAAAAAAGCGGCTCAATCTGAAATAAACGAGACCTACAGAAAAAAATTCGCAAGAGCTGTTTCAATAATGGAAAAAGATGAATTAAATGGCCCTTTACCTGTCAAAATAGCCAAATTAATTGAACGCCTGATAGATAATCCTTCTCCGCGCTTAAGATACACAACCGGCCAAACAGGCCAGAGACTGCTTGTTAAGCTCCGCAATATTCTTCCCCATAAAATCACAGAATTTCTTCTTATGAAATATTATGGACTTATATGATTCATTCTTTTTGCAATTATTTCACTGCAACCAACTGTTATTATAAATTTTTACGAAACATCTGATCGAGAACCATATCGGGATACGGGAACGCAGAAAACTGTTGCGATTTTGGGAAAACGCGGATGTTCTGCGATAAATGAGCATTTTTTTCTTGACCCTGATTCAGGCATTGATTATTATCCATCATATTCTTTTTACTATGACTACCTTGTAATAAAAATCAGGTTTATGAACCAGTTTTGTATACAGGAGTTAAACAGTTAGACCGTAGTAACGGCGTCTGAAAATAAGGCTGTTACATATCTTTTCCTGGTTTTTGGTTTTTTTAAAGTAGAAGATGGACTGCCTATTAAAAAGGCAGGCACGGTGTTTAAGGAAAACAACTTTACATGAAGGAGGTTTTTGTATGAAACGTTCACTGGCTTTATTTTTCACGTTGTTCATGTTTGTGGCTGCTTCCGTTGTTTTTGCCGCTCCTCCTACAGATCCCCTCGGAGTGGTAACTATTAAACCGGGTGACCCCATCCACATTGCTTACTGGTTTGTTACGGCCGGCCCGGATTCTACCCTTGGAGTTGATACCAAGAGGGGTGTAGAAATCGCAATCGATGATATTAAGAATAACCTGCTGGGCCATAAAATAAAATTTGACGGCCAGGACAGTGGTTGTAATGCTGAGGGCGGGCAGGCTGCCGCTACCAAGCTGGCTTCTGACCCCACTATCGTAGCTGCTGTTGGTTCCAACTGCTCCAGCGAAGCCAAACCCGGCGCCCCGATCCTTTGGAATGCCGGCATTGCTACTGTTTCTCCTTCCAACACCGCTCCTTATTTGACCGATCCTAAACGTGGCAATACCTATGACGGCTACCTGCGCACCGCCCATAACGATAAAGTCCAGGGCGCAGTTGCGGCCGATTTCGCCTTTAAAAAATTGAAAGTCAAAAGAGCGGCCACTATCCATGACGGTAGCGTGTACGCCGAGCAGCTGGCCAATGTTTTCGCCGAGACTTTTAAGAAAAACGGCGGCACCATCGTGGCTCAGGAAGCCGTTGCTCCTACCGACACCGATATGAAACCGGTACTGACCAAGATCATTACGGCCAAACCTGAATTCATTTATTACCCTATCTTCGTTGCTGCTGCCGGCCATATTACCCGCCAGGTTAAAGAAGTCTCCGGTTATGAGAAAGTAGCCCTGATGTCTGCTGACGGCGCTTACTCGGTTGATTTCTACAAGGCAGCCGGCGAATCAGCAGTTGGTATGTACCATTCCAGCCCGGATTTCGAGGCTTTTGGTAAAGTTTATGAGGATTTTCTCGCGAAACACCTCAAGAAATACGGTGAGAAGACCTTGGCTCCCTTCCACGCTCATGCATATGACGCGGCCAACCTGATCTTCAAGGCCATTGAAAAAGTTGCCAAGAAAGAAAAAGATGGAACTCTCTATATCGGCCGCAAGGCCTTAAGAGACGCCCTCTATGCTACAAAGAATATGAAAGGCATCACCGGCACTATCAACTGCGATCAGTATGGCGACTGTGCAGATCCGCGCATTGCCGTCTATAAAACCGGCGCAGAAAACATTAAGACTTTAGTAATGCCAAAAAAATCTTTCTGGAAACCATAATAAAGATTATCTCAAGAGAAACCCGGCTTTGTTCATGACAAAGCCGGGTTTCTCATATGTTTTTCCATGCGAATGACCTGGATGATCCGAACCATGCATGACAGAAGCTTACAATAAGAATTCTGTTTCTATCGCTGTTCCCTGATCTGATGATCATTGCGTAATAACATTGAGCAGGTGGAAGGAATTTCATGCCGACAAAGTTTCAACGATGGAAGGAAAGCATTACAGCAACTGATATTGTGATGTGGGGTATAGGATTTGCTCTGCTCGTTTTTATTATTCTGGGTTCGATCCTGACTCTCCGTGCGGGCAGGTATACTCCTGTCCAGTGGTTTGATTTCGTTATTTACGGTTTGGCGCAAGGGAGCATATACGCTCTGGTCGCTATGGGCTACACCCTTGTTTACGGCGTCCTGCGCATGATCAATTTTGCCCATAGCGAAGTTTTTATGAGCGGTCCTTTTACGGCCTATTATGTAGCCGCTTATTTTTATAGAAGCAGCCTGCTTGAAAGCCATCCCGTTATTTGTCTGATCATTGTTTTTATTGTTTCCATGTCGATATCAACGTTAATTGCCTTTCTTCTTGAAAGAATCGCCTATCGCCCTTTAAGGAACGCCCCGCGCCTAATCCCCCTCATAACAGCAATCGGGGCATCCTTCACACTGATGTACCTTTTCAGGGGTTTGTACGGCACAGGTTTCCAGGCATACCCGGTCTGGAAGATTTTTGATGGCAAATGGGCATTATTCCAGGGTTTGGAAATCGGCAAAATGCAGCTTTTCGTCATTTTTGCGGCCGCTCTTGTGATGATAGCCCTTTATATGTTCATACAGCGCACCCGCATCGGCAAGGCCGTCCGTTCTGTTTCTGAAGACAAGGAAGCCGCTTCTTTAATGGGTGTGGATATAGACAGGACTATCTCGATCACTTTTATTATCGGTGGCGCTGCTGCCGGAGCGGCTGGCGTTCTTTATGCACTGGTGTTTAAACAGGTTTTTTTCATGATGGGATTTATTCCGGGAATCAAGGCGTTTACCGCGGCGGTTCTGGGCGGTATCGGCAATATTCCCGGGGCGATGCTGGGAGGCCTCCTGCTCGGCTTACTTGAATCCATCGGACCCGCTTTATTCCTTGACGGCTACAATATCGTGGCACCCTATCAACTTAAAGATGCCATTGCCTTTTTAGTGCTTGTATTGGTATTGATCTTCCGGCCCACGGGTCTTCTGGGAGAACGTTTAGCTGTTAAAAAAGCTTAGTTACAAACAATTGAAAGAGAATAAATGGAACAGATTCGCGCCATTTGGCGATATGGAATAAAGGTTGGAATCATTGGCGGCACGGTCCTGATCCTGATGTCGTTAATCGGGATAATTGAGGTCTTTACGAAACGCCAGGTCATTGCTGATTTTATCTCGATGGGTCATGTCCTGTACCTTGCTGCGGGTTTATTTGTATGTTACATGGCGGCCAAACGCACAAAACCGGCTAAACCCCTATGGGTCATTTCAAGCAGTTTTTTTGCTGGATTGACAACCGC
>JAHJJB010000063.1 GCA_018823005.1 Pseudomonadota bacterium
AGAGTAAGACTATTAATCATATCGTTACAAGCCTTGGTTGCATTGTTCATCGCGGCCATTCTCGCAGCATGTTCGCTTGTTGATGTCTCCAAAAGAGCACTATAAATCTGAACATAGATATTTCTTGGAAGCATTTCATCAAGCAATTCGGATGGTGAAGGTTCGCATATATGCTCAGCAAGATATTTTTTTTCAGCTTCTTCGCTTTTCTCAGCCGCTTCAATAGGTGGAATCGGAAGAAGCTTTTTTAGCACGGGCAATTGTCTGGCCACACTTTTAAACTCAGAATATATCACATAGACTTCATCGTACTCATTCTCCAGGAATCCACCAATCAGCTTTCTGCCCGCCTTAACAGCCACATTAAAACCAAACCTGCCGCCGACAATTCCAACATGTTCGCTTTCAATTTCCAAATTGTTTTTTCGGCACCAGCCTCGGCCTTTCTTACCAAAACATGTAAAAGAAACCTTGATATCTTCTTTCGATTTCTCTTTTAAAAATGATTCGGCCTTTAGCATAAGGTTTGCATTGAACCCACCGCACAAGCCCCTGTCTGAAGTGCAAAGAATGACATTTATTTTTGAAATCTTTTCACGCACCGCCAGCAATGGATTGGCTTCATTCCCGCCTCGCTCCGCAAGACTGCCGAGAACTTCAGCAAATTTGCTTGCATAAGGCCGAAAACCAGTCATGCTGGATTGCGCGCCACGGAGTTTGGAAGCAGCCACCATATTCATGGCTTTTGTGATCTGCTTGGTCTTTTTTACAGCACCTATTTTTGTTTTGACATCTTTTAACGTAGCCATTCAACTCAACCCTTATATATACACAAATTACAAGATTATTATAAAAAGTCCGGGCCGATATTATTTAATGGTATCCTTGAATTCTTCATCGAAAGCGTTCAAGGCCTCTGTCATCAGTTTATCGAGTTCATCACTGATAATTTTTTTATCGGCAAGTTCTTTAAATATTTGTGGATATCTATCGGAAATAAATGCAAAAAGCCCAGCTTCATATTTAGCAAGAACACTGACCGGATACTTATCAAGAAAACCTCTTGTTCCGGCATAAAGTATTGTTACCTGCTTATCCATCGAGAGTGGCTTATACTGAGGCTGCTTTAATATCTCGACAAGCCTTGCTCCTCGTGTAAGCTGTCTTTGTGTCGCCTTGTCAAGATCGCTTCCAAAAGCCGCAAATGCTTCAAGTTCGCGGTATTGGGCAAGATCCAGCCGGAGGGTACCTGCTACCTGCTTCATAGCTTTTACTTGAGCAGCACCGCCAACACGTGACACTGAAAGACCTACGTTGATGGCAGGACGAACGCCGGCGAAGAACAGGCTGGGTTCAAGATAAATCTGCCCGTCTGTAATCGAAATAACGTTTGTCGGAATATATGCGGAAACGTCACCTGCCTGAGTCTCAATAATCGGAAGGGCGGTAAGCGAGCCCGCACCAAGCTCATCATTCAGCTTTGCGGAACGCTCAAGAAGCCGGGAATGGTTATAGAAAATATCACCGGGATATGCTTCACGACCGGGCGGGCGTCGCAAAAGAAGAGACACCTGACGATATGCAACTGCCTGTTTTGAAAGGTCATCATATACGATTAACGCATGCTGGCCTTTATCACGGAAATATTCTCCCATGGCGCATCCGGCATATGGAGCGACATACTGAAGTGTAGCCGGATCGCTTGCGCATGCCGCTACAACCGTAGTATATTCCATTGCTCCGTATTTTTCGAGAACGGCAACAACTTGGGCTACTGTTGATTTCTTCTGACCGCATGCGACATAAATACAATAAACATCTTGCCCTTTCTGGCTCAGGATTGAATCTATCGCAATCGCAGTCTTCCCTATCTGGCGGTCACCGATAATAAGTTCACGCTGCCCCCGGCCTACCGGAGTCATTGCATCAATAGCTTTAAGACCGGTCAGCATCGACTCGTGAACGCTCTTTCTGGCAATAACACCGGGTGCAACCATTTCAACCCTTCTAAACTCTTTTGCATCAATCGGGCCTTTTCCATCTATCGGCTCACCTACCGCGGATACAACACGCCCTAAAACCGCCTCACCAACAGGAACCTGGGCAATACGTCCTGTGCGTTTAACAACATCACCCTCTTTTATGTGGGTAACTTCGCCCATAACTGCAATGCCCACATTGTCTTCTTCAAGGTTAAGTACAAGACCCAAAATGCCGCCAGGAAATTCAACTAGCTCCAATGCCATGACTTTTTCAAGCCCGTATACCCTGGCAATTCCATCGCCAACAGACAGGACAACACCGGTTTCGCTCAGCTCAACCTTCTTGTCATAATCAGCAATCTGACCTTTAATTATTTGACTTATTTCTTCAGCTCTTAATTCCATTAGACACTCTCACCCCTTTTTAAAGATTCTCTCATATTGAGTAATTGTGTTTTGATGCTACCATCCAAAACAAGATCACCTATTCTGGAAACTACCCCCCCAATAAGACTTTGATCTACCTTAACATCCAGAACAATATCTTTACCTGTCATCTGTGACAGAGTAGCACGGATCTTTTCAACGGTTTCGGAAGAAATTTCAGTAGCCGAAACCAAGCTGGCCCGCGCAACATTTTTGAGTTCATCAGCCAGCTTCTGATAAAATTCGTTAATAGTACCAAGAAACCCTATTCGGCCCTTATCAAACAACAGAAAGAGGAAAGATCTTATAGCCTTCGAAAGGTTCAGCTTTTCAATTACCAGTTGCAAAACTTTTTTACGCGCAACAGCATTATAAAGAGGGTTTGTAAGTGCGAGCTCAAGTCCTTTCTCATTTGCAACAAGCTTTGCAATTGTATCCAGTTCTTGCTTATAGACCTCGGCTTTTCCGTCATCTTTACCGATAAGCAGAAGCGCCCTAGCATAACGCCTTGAAATAGCTAAATTTTTCACTATGCCACCACCTTCTCTAAATATTCACTTACCAGTTTTTCCTGATCTTTTCCGGTTATATTCCTTTTAATAATCTCTTCTGCCATAATAAGAGCCTTTTCAACGACCTCTTCTTTCAGCTTTAATCTTGCCTGCTTGAATTCATGCTCTATGTTCCTTCGAGCCTGTTCTTCTAATTTCAAGGCTGCATCACTGGCAGCATCAAGTATTCTTTTCTTTGCCTCGTTCCCCTGTTTGATATATTCTGCAACAATTTTTTCAGCTTCTTTATCAAGCAAGGAGAGCCTTTCATTGTATTGTGCAAGATTCTTTTCAGCCTCCAGCTTTTTTGTTTCCAAATCATCTAACTGCTCTTTAATACCTTTGATACGGTCATTAAGGGCGCTTGAAACCGGCTTCCGCAAAAGGATAATAAGACCAATTGCCAAAACGGCAAAATTCATAACACGATAGGTATCCGTATTAATCCATCCTTTAGTTCCGCCTCCCTCACCTCCGGATGAACAAAAAGCTGACCCTGTAAGAAAAAGTAAAAGGGCTGCCATAACAATAAATAACCCTGCACATCGTTTCCTGCTGAAAAAATGCAGTTTCATTAAAAAACCCTCCCCAGAATTTTTTGACCAATTGCACTGGCAAATGCATCAACCTCATTTTGCA
>JAHJJB010000064.1 GCA_018823005.1 Pseudomonadota bacterium
TATTTAAAAATATGCTGACTCAACATGACGTACTTCTGATAATCTTCAGAATAAACTAGGCCCGTCCCTATTTTAACGTTTTTTGTTTCCTTCTTGCTCATGACATCGGCCATGACATCAGAAACAGGGTTTTCCGGATATTCAACAATCAGTTCGTGCACATTTCTTTCCGGGTTCCAGAGGACTTCACCGGTCGTATATTTGTTTTGGTTAAGAATCTTCTTTATTCCGGACATTTTTTCCATATCCTGGAGATAGGTTTTGTCTTCCATTCCGTTTTTCAGGAGGATTTCTGTCAGTTCCTGTTTTAAACCACTTCTGTTAAGTCTTGCTAAAGCAGACGAATATTCGGCTAAATTGGTAATAAAAAGATACAGTCGGTGCTCCGATAATGAGTTCTTGTTTTCACCTATTAAAATTTTGTTGTGTTCGCAAAAAAGCCTTATTGAGTGGTCGTTTAAAGCTGTTTCATCCTTAAAATATTTTTCGTTTTTCCCTTTACCGATTTTAAGGAGCGGGGGCTGTGCTATATATAAAAAGCCCTTCTCTATAACTTCCGGCATCTGTCTGTAAAAAAAGGTAAGCAGAAGCGTCCTGATATGAGATCCATCAACATCGGCATCCGTCATAATGATAACTTTATGATACCTGATGTTATCAATGTTGTACTCTTCTCTCCCGACCCCTGTTCCAAGGACCGTAATAATGTTCCTTATTTCCTCGCTTTTTAATATCTGGTCGAACCTTGCTTTCTCAACATTTAATATTTTGCCCTTCAGCGGAAGAATCGCCTGAAACTTTCTATCCCTTCCCTGTTTGGCGCTACCTCCTGCTGAATCTCCCTCCACAAGGAATATCTCCCGCAGTGCTGGTTCCTGAATCTGGCATTCCGCAAGCTTGCCCGGCAGCGAAGCATCAGCTAATAATCCTTTGCTCCTTGCGATATCCCTTGCTTTTCTTGCGGCAAACCTTACCCTTGCAGCATCAATGGCTTTGGATAATATTTTTTTTGCGATGAGAGGGTTTTCTTCAAGATATATTCCTAATTTTTCGTTGACAAGTGATTCGACAAGGCCCTTTATTTCGCTGTTCCCAAGCTTTGTTTTTGTCTGACCTTCAAATTGTGGGTTTTTCAGCTTTATACTGATTATCCCGGTCAAGCCTTCCCTGACATCATCACCGCTTAATTTGTCCTTAAGATCTTTTGCAGATATATTTCCGTTTGAAGCGTACTGGTTAATAGCCCTTGTAAGGGCGGTTTTAAAACCGATAAGATGAAATCCACCTTCAATAGTATTTATGTTGTTAGCAAAGGAAAACAGCTTTTCGGTAAATGTATCATTATACTGGATTGCCACCTCAACATGAACATCATTTTTTATTCCCTCAAAATAAATAGGCTTGTGTAACGGCATGGTGTGTTTGTTGAGATATTCCACAAAAGAAGTTATGCCGCCCTCGTAATAAAACTCTTTCTTTGTTTCAGCGCGTTCATCTTCAATTTTTATCCGTAGCCCTCTATTTAAAAAAGCAAGCTCTCTTAACCTTTTTTTAAGGATTTCAAATTCAAACTTGTCGGTTGTGAGTATTTCTGTATCGGGTTTAAAATGTATTTTCGTTCCGCGCTTCTTTGTCTCTCCAATTATGGAAAGCTCGCTCGCCTTTATTCCCCTTTCAAAGAGCTGGTGGTATATTTTGCCTTCAGTATATACTTCCAGCTCGAGCTTTTCTGAAAGAGCATTGACAACAGAAACACCTACTCCATGAAGACCCCCTGATACCTTATAGGAATCATTATCGAATTTTCCGCCTGCATGTAGCTTGGTCATAACAACTTCGGTAGCAGGTACGTTTTCGGTTTTATGTATTCCTACAGGAATACCTCTTCCATTATCTTCCACGCTGACGCTGTTGTCTGTGTGTATGGTAATATTGATTTGATCACAGAACCCGGCCATTGCTTCATCAATACTATTATCAACGACCTCATAAACAAGGTGGTGAAGTCCCTGTATATCTATGTTGCCGATATACATGGATGGTCTTTTTCTAACCGCTTCAAGGCCTTCAAGGACTTTTATATTATCGGCATTATATGTATTGTTGTTTTCTTCGTTCATATTCTCATCGGCATTATAACACTAAGAAAATTTTTGTTTTTATCACCCTCGATAAGGCACGGGCTTTCACTATCAATAAGCCTTATACTAACTTTATCATCATCTATAACATTGAGTGTTTCTATAAAATACCTCACATTAAAAGCAATTTCGAAAGGATCAAGGTCAAAATCCACACCCATCTCTTCTTTTGATTCACCAAGCTCCGGGTTTGTGGAAGAAACCGTTAGTTTTCCCTTCTTAAAGCTGAAAATTACTCCTTTATAGCTTTCAGACGTCAGAATGGACATTCTTTTCAAAAGCATTAAAAACAATATTCTTTCTACCTTTACCGAAAAAACCTCTTTTCTATTTATTATATCTTTGTATTCAGGAAAATTTCCTTCAAGAAGTCTCATTATTATTGTTTCGTTTTTCTTTTTTAAAACAAAATTGCTTTTATTATATCCAATTTTTATTTTTCCTTCCTGTTCAAGAAACTTTCCAACATCATTAAGACCCTTCTTTGAAATTATTATTCCGGCTTCACTGGGTAAATTTAAATTACCTTCACATTCATAATCAGCCTTTGTAAGACGGCTTCCATCTGTTGATACAAGTCTGATTATTTTTTTTTCTCCTTCTTTGTCCAATTTTTCAAAATATATTCCGTTTATATGGGCTCTTTTTTCTTCAGAACTTCCTGAAACAAACACTGTCTGTTCTATCATCTTTTTAAAAGCTGCTGAATCCAGATCAAAATAGACCATCTCTTCTACATTTGGAATACTTGGAAAATCGTCGGCATTCATTCCAACCATCCTGTATTCTACATTGCCGTTATCTCTGATCTCAATCCAGTTGTTTTCAAGTTCATTAATATGCACCTCATCATTTGGAAAATCTCTCACAATTTCAAATAATTTTCTTGCGTTTATTGCAACGGCTCCTTCTTTTTCAACTATAGCCGGATAAAAACCTTCAAAACCTGTTTCAAGATCCGTTGAAATTATATTAATGCCGTCTTTGTTTGTTCTTATAAGGACTGCGGTTGTAATGGTTATATTCGTTTTTCTTCCTGCTATTGCCTGCACTTTTGATAAAACTTCCACGATATCCTGTTTTTGAATTTTCAGTTTCATACATCATTCCTTTTATAATAGTGAATAAATAA
>JAHJJB010000065.1 GCA_018823005.1 Pseudomonadota bacterium
ATATTTATTATTCCGGATCTAAAACAGTAAGACTCGCGCTCAGTCCTCCTTCCCTGAAAATCGCGCCGGAATCAAGCGACACGGTTACCGTTGAATATGTTGTGAAAAAAAAGTAAAATAAAATCCGATTGTTATGTTTCAATCAGAAATTTATATCCCCCTCTATTTCCGAGCCCTTTTTTATGACAGCCCTCGATCTCCCTCTGTTCGATATAACAACATTACCTGTTATTTTGACGTTCTTTTCAAAATAAACATCTCCGATTATTTGCAGGAACTCGCATTCGACCAGTGAAACAGGGCCTTCTTTGAATCTTTCATTAAAATGATCTATTTTGCCATAATAATCCGGATCAAGATGGATACGAGGTGTTGAATACTTTCTCTCAGGATTAATTATCAGTTTCTCTTCTTCGGTCAAAAGGTAGCAATCGGATCGAAGCGCGAGCAGGTCATTGCATTTTTTCACGGGAAAAAATCTTGACCGGGAAACCCTCAGTGCCGCTGCTCCATCAAAAAGGGAAACAGCGGCTCCCATTGCCGTTTCAATTTGATATACACGGGGGCTATCAGAGTCTCTTGGATCCAGAGTCTTTGGATTAAGGATCAAGGGAAGATGAACAGAGCCTTCTTTTTTAATAAGATCTTTTAAGTAGACAAGATTTATCCAGATGTTGTTGGTATTAAAAAATCTGTAACAACTTGTATCTCTGAAAGCATCCAGTTCATTAATGGGGCACTGGACTGCCTCGCGTAATATAAGCCGCCCGTTATTATGTCTTGCAAGATGCCCTCCTTTTAGATCAGAAGGTGTTCTTTCGGCAACCTCCATAAGAAAGGGATATCCTATTTCAGCAAAATAGCCCAGGATAGCTTCGTCCATGGTTGCTCCCAGATTATCCGAGTTCGAGATGAAGGCATATTCGATACCTTCTGACAAAAGCTTATCCAGAGTTCCTGAAGTATGAAGAGCAGTATATAGATCTCCGTGTCCCGGAGGATTCCATTCCATCTCATTATTGTCCGGCCATATTGCAGGAGCAAAGCCTTCCCGGAGTATTTTGGGAAACTTATGCTGGAGGAACATAACAGGAAAGGCGGATAAATTCATTTTCTTGAGCGCGGCGACAGTATCTTCGTGGGTATTAAAACTGTTCATAAAAGCCAGTTTAACATTACTTTTTCCAGCCTGTCGAACGATTATGTCAAGGAATGTTTTCCCGTTTCTAACTTCAATTAGCGACTTGGCCTTACTTAAGCCCATGCTTGTACCAAGCCCGCCATTTAATACAATCCGAATGGACTTTTTTATGGCTTTTTTCCCTGCACCAGTATATTCGGACAGGTCTTTAGCATCATCAATTTCATTTTCTCTGATGCATTCAATATCTTTGTCATATATAATCCCTTTGTCTCCGCTTATAACTTTGTTATAATAATATACAAAATTATCAATGAGCACGGGGGGAAGATTCTCTTTTTCCATCTTTTCAATAAAAGAAGGAACATGTTTCCGAGCATCAGGATTTTTCAACAATATTCTCCGAAATTATGCGTAAATGTATACTATGTAACAACCTCCTCTATCCAGCCCATAGTGTCTTTTTCTCTTCCATATTGAATATCTGTTAACGCTTTAAAAAATTTGCCGGCCATCGGTCCTGCATTCCCCTCTGAAATATGAATAACTTTATCGCCGTATTTGAGTTCTCCGATCGGTGAAATCACGGCTGCTGTTCCTGATTGAAAAACCTCTTTAAGTTTTCCGGATTTATGAGCCTCCATTACTTCATCAATACTGATTCTGCGTTCCGATATTTTATATTTCCACTCTTTCGCAAGTGCTATTACAGAATCCCTTGTAATACCGTGAAGTATGCTTCCGTTTAAAACAGGAGTGATAATTTCGTCGGCAATCACAAAAAAAATATTCATAGCTCCGACTTCTTCAACATACTTGTGCTCAATTCCGTCAAGCCAAAGGACCTGGGTATAGCCAAGTTGATGAGCACGGGTGCCAGCATAAAGACTTGCAGCATAATTTCCGGCTGTTTTGGCTTCACCCACACCACCGCGGACAGCGCGGACATGATCTTTTGTCACCAGAATTTTAACGGGATTAAAGCCTGCCGCAAAATAAGCTCCAACAGGAGAAAGAATAATAAAAAATCGGTATGTATTGGATGCCCGCACTCCAAGGTAAGGATCCATTGCAATAACCGTCGGTCTTATGTAAAGTGAAGTATCAGGAGCAGACGGTACCCAGTTCTGTTCAAGAGAGATCAATTCTTTAAGGGCATTCAAAAGAAATTTTTCATCCAATTCCGGTATGCATAGAAGCTGACAGGATCTGTTAAGTCTTTTAAAGTTATCTTTTGGCCGGAAAAGTTGAATAG
>JAHJJB010000008.1 GCA_018823005.1 Pseudomonadota bacterium
GCAAATTATATCAGATATAACAAAGAATATCGCATAAGACTTGTTAATTTACTGAAACGACTAAAAGATCCAAAAAGAAAAGTTCAGGATTTAATAATCAGGAATGACGATCTTTATGACCGCCTTTTAAGAACATCAATGGTATTGATAAAGCAGCACAGGAGTAGTATGAATTGGAAATATGAAAAGTTAATATCAAACAATCCTGCTAAAGATATTTCAAGCCATAATGAATATAATAAAATGATATTATTAAATTTATTTAAATCAGTTAATACATTAATCAGCAGAAGCAGATATATATTAAGTGAATATTCCTCAAAATTGGCAGCATTAAGTCCGGTAGCAGTTTTACAGCGTGGCTATAGTATTACAAGAACCATACCAGACAAACGCGTTATAACTGATTCAAAAAATGTTAATATAGATCAAAAGCTTGAAGTAATGGTTGCAAAAGGAACTTTAATATGCCGTGTTGAAAGGAAATAATTAAATGGCAAAACTCACTTTTGAAAATGCGATGAAACAACTTGAAAATATTGTCCATGAACTTGAATCAGGAAATCTATCTCTGGACGATTCTATTAAAAAATTTGAAGAAGGCATCAAACTTTCAAACTATTGTGCAGCTAAGCTTGATGAAACGGAAAAAAGGATTACAATTCTAATGAAGGAACAGGATGGGAGTATCACAGAAAAACCGTTTACTCCCGATAAGGAAACAGAATGATCCGCCCCAGCCTTATTTTCGATTTGAACTCCTACATTGAGTCGAAAAACATTCAGATAAACAATGAACTCGATAAAATTATTGATGCCCAAAATTCAAATCTCATATCCAAAGCTATCAGATATTCTCTTATGTCAGGAGGGAAAAGAATAAGGCCTGTTCTGTGCATTGCAGCTTCCGAAGCTGTTGGTGGTGAAGAAAGAAGCGTTCTTCCAGCAGCCTGTGCCCTCGAAATGATACATACCTATTCTTTAATACACGACGATCTTCCTGCAATAGATAATGATTCTTTACGAAGAGGCAAACAAACCTGCCATATCGCTTTTGATGAAGCGACAGCAATTCTAGCCGGAGATGCTCTACTTACCCTATCCTTCCAGGTGCTTTCATCGATAGATGTAAACAGGTATAATGCTAATACATGGTTAAAAGTGATACACTTAATTTCGATTGCTGCAGGATATAAAGGAATGATCGAAGGTCAAATAAGAGATATTTCATACGAAAACCGGCACATATCAATGAAAAAACTTGAAGAAATGCATTCTTTAAAAACCGGAGCACTCATTGAGGTGTCAGTAAAATCAGGGGCAATATTGGGAAATGGGAATCCGGAACAAATAGAACTGCTTCAGATATATGCAAAGAATATAGGTCTGGCTTTTCAGATAACAGATGATCTGCTTAATGTTGCAGGAGATCCATCTGTTACAGGAAAAGGTGTTGGAACTGATATGGCACGAAATAAATGCACCTACCCTGCCCTTATTGGAATTTCCGGGTCGGAAACGTATGCAAAAAAACTTATAAACAATGCCTTGAAAGCTATTGAATCATTTGATAATAAATCAGATCCGCTCCGGGCAATTGCAATGTATATAATTGAAAGAAAACGATAGATATCAAGATAAAGGACTGCAATATTTGAGTATTATTGATAAAATTTATTTTCCTGAAGACTTGAAGAAAATTCCCCGATCTTCCCTTCCGCAACTTGCTTCGGAAATGCGTAAAATGATCGTAGAGGTGGTATCTAAAAATGGCGGGCATCTTGCTTCCAGCCTTGGTGCAGTTGAGCTTGCCATAGCAATTCATTATGTTTTTGACACTCCCAAAGACAAAATTATATGGGATGTCGGGCACCAGGCTTATGCTCACAAGATAATTACCGGAAGGCGGGAAAAATTTCATACACTCAGAAAGCATGAAGGTATTTGCGGATTTACCAGGATGTGTGAAAGCCAATACGATTCATTTTCAACAGGCCATAGCAGCACTTCAATATCTGCCGGCCTCGGAATCGCTTGTGCCAAGCAATTAAAAAAGGAAAACTCGAAGGTCATAGCTGTAATCGGAGATGGTTCTTTAACCGCCGGCCTTGCCTATGAAGGTTTAAATCAGGCTGGCGACACACATAAGGACAAAGATATCATTGTTATTTTGAATGACAATAATATGTCTATTGCTCAGAATGTCGGTGCCTTATCCTCCTTTTTAAGCAGAAAATTATCAGCAAAATATTTGCAGGATCTCAGAAAAGAATTTGGTGAGTTTTTGAAATCTCTTCCTAAAATCGGTGACGATGTTTACAAATTTGCTAAACGTTCTGAAGAGTCATTTAAAGCCTTTGTGACTCCCGGGATGCTTTTCGAGGCCTTTAATTTTGATTACTTTGGCCCGATAAATGGACATAACCTGAATCATCTTATAGATATTCTTAATAATATTAAGCATCTTAAAGAACCAGCCCTTCTGCATGTAATTACAAAAAAAGGGAAGGGATATCTCCCCGCCGAAAATAATCCTGTATATTTTCATGGTGTCGGATGTTTTGAAGTCAAAACCGGCAACGGTATAAGTAAAAACCATAATATCCCAACCTATACCGAAGTTTTCGGCGAAACAATGGTTAAGCTTGCCAGTGAAGACAAAAAAATAATTGCTGTGACTGCTGCAATGCCGGAAGGAACAGGGCTTACAAAATTTCAGGAAACTTTTCCCGATCGCTTTTTTGATGTCGGAATTGCCGAACAGCATGGAGTCACTTTTGCAGCAGGGCTTGCAACTGAAGGATTCAAACCGGTTGTAGCAATATATTCAACTTTTCTTCAAAGAGCATATGATCAGATATTACACGATGTCTGCATCGAATCTCTCCCGGTTATTTTTGCAATCGACAGAGGAGGTATCGTTGGTGAAGATGGCGCTACCCATAACGGATTATTTGATTTATCCTTTATGAGAAGCCTTCCCAACATGGTAGTTATGGCGCCAAAGGATGAAAATGAACTGCGCCGCATGATAGTTACCGCACTGTCTCATAATGGTCCGATCTCTTTTCGTTATCCGAGGGGAAGAGCAATTGGTGTCACTTTGGATGACAATATCACGCCACTGCAGATTGGAAAATGCGAAATCCTTGAAAAAGGAAAAGATATTCTGATTTTATCTGTAGGCAGATCTGTTTATGAGGCATCAGAAGCACATAAAATATTAGTCTCAGATTACGGCATTTACGCAACTGTAGTAAACTGCCGTTTTGTGAAACCCATTGATCCTGAAATCACTTCTCTTGCCAGGGAAATTCCACGCATCATAACAGTGGAAGAGAATGTTCTTCAGGGAGGATTTGGGAGCGCCGTGCTTGAATGTTTGAATGATCATGGCATATCTGGTTTTATCCTGGAACGGCTTGGCATACCCGATCTTTTTGTTGAACATGGACCTCAAAATCTGCTCAGAACCAAATATAAGATAGATTCCAATGCGATAGTTAATTCAGCATTAACGATCATGGGATATTCGTCAAATAAAGGAAATATAGATTCTTAACCCCTTTCTCTCAACCAGTTTGGTATTCTGATGTCAGAAAAAAAGAAACGGCTCGATATTAAACTCGTTGAATGCGGGATAGTGCAAAGCAGAGAAAGAGCAAAAAGCCTTATAATGGCTGGTAAAATTACCGTAAACGACAGAATTCAGGACAAGCCCGGTTTACTGGTTTCTGAAGATGATGCCATCACTCTTAAGGGAAAAGAGATGCCCTTTGTCAGCAGAGGTGGAATTAAACTTGAGTCAGCTTTAACGTCTTTTAATATTGACATTAATGGATCAGTTTGCCTGGATGTTGGAGCTTCAACGGGTGGTTTTACTGATTGCCTGCTTCAACATGGAGCAAAGCAAGTTATAGCAGTTGACGTCGGTTACGGACAAATGGCATGGAACCTCAGAAAAGATCCAAGGGTTGTTACTATTGAACGCACCAATATAAGGTATTTGCCTTTTGAAGCTGTCTCCCGGCCCGTTGATATTGTTACAATTGATGTTTCCTTTATTTCCCTGAAAATAGTTGTTCCAGCCGTACTTAAGTTTATGAAAACAGATGCCGCCATTATTGCCCTTATTAAACCACAGTTTGAGGTTGGAAAAGGTAAAGTCGGTAAAGGAGGAGTTGTAAGGGAATCTCTCATGCATGATGAAGTTATAAAGAATTTATCAGCTTTTTTTATAGAAACAGGTTTAAAAATAGAAGGTGTTATCTCTTCTCCCGTTACTGGCCCGAAGGGCAACAAGGAATTTTTAATTTATATGAAATTCCCTTATGTATAGTATTCGGGGGTTTAAGGAATCATATAGTCACCCGAACCGAAACATCGAGCGCATTCTCCGCCGAAAGTCAGCCGCGGCGGACTTTCGGCGGGGAGCTTTAATATAAGGATTTTCAGCTTGATTTTGTTCACACAAAACTATATGCGTAAGAAGTCCATAATATTCAGCAAATCCGATCAAAATACATAATATAGAGAGGAGCTTAAATGAGTGAAAGGTTAAACAAATTAAGAAATATTGCTCTTGTTGGTCACGGGAGTTCCGGAAAAACGACTCTGTCTGAAATAATGCTGTTTAAAACCGGTGTTATAAAGCGCCTTGGGCGGGTTGAAGATGGAAATACTGCCATGGATTTTGAACCGGAAGAATTAAAACGGCTAATAAGCATCAGCAGCGGTTTCCACCAACTAAACTGGAAAAAACATGTTATTTCACTTATTGATACGCCGGGAGATCAGAATTTTTTTACTGATACAATAAACAGTATGCAGGGTGCGGATGGAGCTATAGTTGTAATTGATGCCGTTGACGGCATAAAAGTTCAAACCGAGATGGCATGGGACTATGCAAAGGAATTTGCCCTTCCGTGCGCCATATTCATTAATAAATTAGACAGAGAACGTTCTGATTTTGCTCGAACATTAAAAGAGGCAGTAAGTATTTTTGACCCCAAACCGATTATAATTCAATTGCCATTGGGATCCGAAAACAATTTCAGGGGAGTCGTGGATCTTATCACGATGAAGGCTCATGTTTACGGTCCTGACGGCAAGGTCACAATAGGCGATATCCCGGAAGAAATGATTGAATTGGCTAACAAAGAAAGAGAATCCCTTATCGAAAATATTGCTGAAGCTGATGACAATCTTATTGAAAGATATCTTGAGGGAGAAACTCTTTCCGATGAAGAAATAAAATCGGCTTTAAGAAAAGGAACAATATCCAGAATCTTTGTCCCTGTTATTTGTGGTTCGGCAATTAAAGATATATGTATTGATCTTTTATTTGACTTGATCATAAATTGCATGCCTTCTCCAAACGAAAGAACACCTAAAAAAGGTATTAACCCGATTAATGATGGCGAAACAATCGAACGAACCCCTGATCCAGATGCTCCATTTTCTGCCTTTGTGTTTAAAACAGTTGCAGATCCGTATGCCGGACGCCTCTCAATAATGAAAATTGTTTCCGGTTCACTTGGTGCAAGCGGTAATTTTTACAATACTAACAAAGAGTCAAGAGAGCGTTATAATCAACTTCTCATGATAGCCGGTAAGGAACAAAAACCCATTACCGAAGCAAGTGCCGGAGAAATTGTTGCTGTTGCAAAGCTTAAGGATACCGCCACCGGAGATACGCTATGTGACGAAAACAACAAAATTAAATTTGAAAGCGTAAAACCACTGCCTACACTCATATCCTTTGCGGTAGGATCAAAAGTTAAAGGTGAGGAAGATAAAATATTCCTTTCCCTTTCAAAGCTACTGGAAGAAGACAGCGCTTTGAAAATTGAAAGAAATGCGGAGACCAAGGAGATACTCCTTTCAGGAAGGGGCCAGGTTCATATCGAGGTTGTAGTTGAGAAGGTAAAAAGAAAATTCAATGTCGATGCTCAGCTTAACACTCCCAAGGTCCCATACAGGGAAACAATCAAGAAAAAAGTCAGGGTCCAGGGAAGGCATAAAAAGCAGTCCGGCGGACATGGTCAGTTTGGTGATTGCTGGATCCAGATGGAGCCTTTGCCAAGAGGAAGCGGATTTGAATTTGTTGATGCTATTGTCGGAGGTTCTATTCCAAGGCAATATATTCCCGCTGTTGAAAAAGGCATTATTGAATCATGCCAGAAAGGCGTTCTTGCGGGATTTACATGTGTCGATTTCAGAGTAACTCTTGATGACGGATCTTTTCATGCTGTTGATTCATCTGAAATGGCTTTTAAGGTTGCCGGATCCATTGCCTTTAAAAAAGCTGTTCAGGAAGCAAAACCCGTACTTCTTGAGCCGGTAATGAAAGTCTCAATTACAACCCCTGATGAATACATGGGCGATATAATGGGAAATCTCAACAGCAGGCGGGGTAGAGTTCTTGGAATGGATACTGCCGGTAAAAATCAAGTAATTTTGGCAAATGTTCCGATGTCTGAATTTCTGACATATGAACCGGATCTAAGGTCAATGACAGGTGGTCGTGGCATTTACACAATGGAATTTTCGCATTATGATGAAGTACCTGCTCAACTTGCAGAAAAGATTATTGAAGAAGCAAATAAAGAAAAGGAATAACAGACACTATCAGACCGATACAGGCATTATAAATGAGAAAGTGGACCCTTTACCGGGTTCACTTTCCACCCATATTTTACCGTTATGATAATCAATAATTCGCTTTGTTATAGTCAAACCTAAACCGGTTCCGCGCGGGCGTCCCAATTTCGTACTAATCAC
>JAHJJB010000066.1 GCA_018823005.1 Pseudomonadota bacterium
CATGACTGTGCTTACAACATGGTTATTTTTTAACAGTCCGTTATTTTTCATTATAACTGCGCTTATTGCAAGCATTTTGTCTCCTGATAAAATTATTCCATTTTCATCTACGGCAATAAGCCTGTCCCCATCACCATCAAACGCAATTCCAATGTCAGCTTTATTTCTCAAAACCCTATTTATCAGAGATTCGGTATGTTCAGAACCGCAATTTTCATTAATATTCTTCCCATCCGGTGAATTATGCAGGATATCAATATCTGCCCCAAGATCAGATATTAATTCAGGGGCAATTTTATATGTCGCGCCGTTTGAACAGTCCATTACTATCTTTAATCCATTCAAGATAAATCCTTCAGAAAGCGAGCTTTTCAAAAAATCAGAATATCTTTTCGTAGAATCGTTTAAAATTGAGACTTTACCAATATTATTCCCCGGCTTATTGTGTAATGACATATTGTTGTTTAGCACCAGGTCTTCTATTTCCTCTTCTACTTCATCTGTAAGTTTATAACCATTTTTATCGAACAATTTTATTCCGTTATCAAAAAAAGGGTTGTGTGAAGCGGATACTACTATTCCGGCACTTGCTTTTAATGTTCTGGACAAATAAGCTACTCCTGGAGTCGGCAAAATACCTGCAAGTAATACATTAGCACCCATAGAACAAATACCTGATGCTAAAGCATATTCAAGCATATTACCGGACAGGCGCGTATCTTTTCCTATAATAAACACTGGATCTGATGCTTCTTTCATAAATCTATAAGCAACGGATCTTCCGATTTTTACTGCCATTTCAGGTGTCATCGGATACTCATTTGCGACACCCCTGATTCCATCTGTTCCAAAAAGTTTACCCATGGCTGATAGTTTCCATAATAATTTGTTTTTTCATACTATTACATAACGTTACCATATTTTATCGAAAGGAACTATATCATATAATCTTGCAATATTAAGCAATAATGCCTATATGCTTATATAATGATTTTATTTCCTTCTTTCAATCATCTTTTATAAGGAATCCGAATTGGATTTAATAATATTGCCATACGCAGCGATACTTCTCATCCTCATCATATTTTCGGGATTTTTTTCCGGTTCCGAGACCGCCCTTTTTTCTTTATCTCACATTCAACGTGAGCGGATTAAAAGAAGAAATAATAACAAAGGTTTATTAATAAATAAACTCTTATCACGACCAAGAAAGCTTATTGTAACAATTCTTATCGGAAATGACATGGTAAATATTGCAGCTTCAGTTATTGCTGCTTCTCTCTTCGTTTCATTTTTTAAAGACTATGGCGAATGGATTGCAATGGCAGTAATGACTCCGGTAACACTCATTTTTGCCGAAGTTATACCAAAAACACTGGCTATGACTTATAATGAAAGAGTTGCGTCTGTTGTTTGCGGTCCTTTGCATTTGTTTTCAAAATTAATTTTTCCGATACGATTTATATTATACAACATCTCTGTATCACTTGCAAAAATTGCGGGATTTGAAAAACGTCATATTCGTACGGCCATAATGGAAGATGAATTCAGAGCTCTCGTTGATCAAAGCCATGAAAGCGGAGAGATTAACAGGGCT
This sequence comes from Pseudomonadota bacterium, assembly GCA_018823005.1. Classification (GTDB taxonomy): domain Bacteria; phylum Desulfobacterota; class Desulfobacteria; order Desulfobacterales; family RPRI01; genus RPRI01. The sequence continues at coordinate 1,598 of JAHJJB010000066.1, forward strand.
GAACGGGATCTTATACATAATGTATTTGAATTCAGTGACACCCACGCCTTTGAAATTATGACGCCTTTGAATGAGATATTCTCCCTGTCCGAAGATATGACCGTTGAAAGGGCCGAAAAAGCAGCACAGCAGAGCAGGTTTTTAAGAATACCCGTATACAGAAACCGTTTTGATAACATAGTCGGAATTCTTTATACAAAAGATCTCTTAAAAATAAACGCTACTGAATCCGGTGGAGATAGAAATACGATTCAGAAAATTTATCGAAAACCCTTTTTTGTCGATGAGAATATCAAGACAGATGATCTATTTCATATTTTGAAGAAAAAACGGATACATATAGCCATTTGTATAAATAAACAGGGTAAAGTTTCAGGCCTTTTAACAATGGATGATCTTCTCAGTGAATTGTTCGGAGAGATTCATGACGAATATGACAGGGAATTCTTAACGTGAATAATTTCCTTTATATTCTTACGATAGCCTTATGCATTGTATTTCAGGGATTCTTTTCAGGATCTGAAATGGTTATTCTCTCTGCAAACAGGATAAAGCTGAGGCAGGCTGCAAAGCGGGGACATAAGGGAGCCGGCCGTTTCATAATACTTATCGAAAAGCCCGAATGGTCACTTGCAACAACAAGTACCGGCACAAATATGTTTGTAATAATCGCATCCGTATTTGCAACTGTCTGGCTGGATGGGGTATTCCGAAATAATAGCGAACTATTTACAATTCTTATTATAACTCCTGTTCTTCTGATATTCGGGGAGATTCTGCCCAGAACCATTTTTCAGCAGAAAGCGGATGAGATAGCCCTTAAAATAGCGCCTCTTTTTGTTTATGCCTCCGGAATTATTTTACCGGTAACATATCTCGTCTTCTGGACCAGCAGGGTATTTTATAAACTGATAGGAAAAGAGACTCTCAAACCGAATTTCTATATTTCAAAGAAAGAGCTGGAGCTCGCCCTTTCCATCGATGGAGAGGGAAGTGATCTTGAAACAGGAGAAAAAAAGCTTATACGAAGGGTTTTCCAGCTTTTTGAATCGAATGTTTCGGATGTTATGGTTCCTCTCGTTGATGTAACCGCAATATCATACAAATCAACCGTCGGAAAGGCAATAGAAGTTATTAACAGCACTGATTATTCACGGTTGCCCGTATATAAAGGCAGAATAGACAACCTGATTGGAATCATTCAGCCTTTTGATCTGATTCATATTACGGATCAAAATGCCCCTATAGGCCCGTTTATCCGTGAAGTCCCGTTTGTTCCTGAGTTAAAGAAAGCCCATGACCTGCTGGTATTGCTTCAGAAAACAAGAAATTCAATCGCAATAGCTCTCGATGAATACGGCGGCACAGTCGGAATAATAACTATAGAAGATATTCTTGAAGAAGTCGTCGGTGAGATCAATGATGAGTATGATGATGATTCAAAGCAGTTTGTCAGACTTGGGGAAAATAAGTTTCTTGTAAAAGCCAGGATGGAAATAGAGCATGCAAATGAAATGATGAATTTAATGATTCCCAAGGAGGATTATGAAACCATAGGCGGTTTTCTGCTCAAACAGATGGGTAAAATCCCAAGAAAAGGCGAGTCGGTATTGTTTGATAACACAAGATTCACTATCCGATCCTCAAGTAAAAAATCC
>JAHJJB010000067.1 GCA_018823005.1 Pseudomonadota bacterium
AGCCATGAACCTTCTCCTCCACTTTCAGATTCAGTATAAAATGGAGCGCCTCGCCCTTGAGATAGGACTCCACGTTATTTTTCTGGATGGTCACCTGATCGAAGAGGGGTGAAGCCTCCAGGGCCATCATATAGCCGGCGAGGGATGTCTCGAATATCTGGCGTTCACCCATGATAAACCCCTCTACCATGATCTCTCTCCCGGCCGGCTCTTTCGGGCTCTCTCCGGATGTTTTAGCCGTATCCTTTCGCGGTACGGGACCGAGGTTGACTTTAAGCTCGAGCAAGCGGATGTTAGCCGGCGTCAGGTTAGCGAGCTCGCTTATCACGACCATGCCGAGATACTGGTCGGCATATACTTTGGCGAGCTCACGCCGCTCACCGACCTTGGCCGCAGCTTTCAGAAGCTGATCCCGATCGACGGGCGAACCAAGCTGTGCAAGCTCCATTTCGAGCCCGGCGATCACCGTCTGTCTCTGGCTGATTACACGGTACTGGTAAAAAAAGATTCCGGAGCATATGAGAACAAAAAACAGGAATACCGCGAGGACAGCCTTGTTGATCCGTTTTATGCTCGCATTCCTCTCCTTCTCCTTGTAGGTAAAGATCAGGTTGGATGTCTCTTCTTTATCCGAAAGGGCAAGACCCAGGGCCGGCCCGAATGCGATACGCTCCGAGAGGCAGTTGGAATCGTCAATGTCCCGGCAGGCCGGGACCGGATCCTGAACGCCCAGCGGATCCATCACCTCTATGGGAATCCCGAGCTGAGAGCCAAAATAGTCGATTATGGGCTCGTAAATGTTCATGGCGCAGGAAACGAAAAGCCTGGTGATGCGGTCACCGGACATTTCGGTGGTGTAATATTTGAAGGTCCTGTCAACCTGACCTACCAGCCTCTCCAGCGCAGGCCGAATCATCTCAAAGACTTCGTCTTTTCGGAGACCGAAACCGGCATCTATCTCCTCCAGCGGTGGCAAATCAGGACTTATGCTGTTAAGTATTTTACGGCCCTGTTCCGGAGTGAGTGCTTCCAGTTTCAGATCATTGAACGTTTCCGTCAGAGACTCAACCATGCTGTTCAGACCCGTCCTTATGCCACGGGTCATGACGAGGTTTCCTCCGGAGTAGATGTCGATGCGGGAGAAATCATTCCCGATGAACATATTGACAATGGTGCCTTCCGGAGCAGGAAGCCACTCGGTACGGAAAAAATTCTGAATGGAAAACGGGACTATGGAAAGCCCTGTGAGGGGCCAACCGATTTTAGAAAAAAGGGTTTTGAGATCTTCAATCTCCCGGCGGGGGGCCGTGTATACCATCGCGGATAGCTTTGGAATGCCCTGCTCGATAACCTCGCCCTGGAGTTCGAAATCGAAGACCGTCTCCTTTTCGTCGAAGGGATTCTCCTTCCTTGCGGTCCAGTAAACCGCGTTATCGATCTGCTTTTTTACGACTTTGGGGATACGGACGTGGCGAACTTCAACCCGGGCGGCGGTCATCAAGGCCCACAGGTCGGACTCTCCCGGGGATCCGCAGATCGATGCCAGCGACGATTTCAGGAAGGCGGCGAATTCAGGTGATTCGACGGAGATTTTCGGAGGGCGTGCGAAGCGCCTCCGGTCGATTATTTGCCTGTTTCCCCCGGAGACTTCTGCTACCCTGACAAGACGAATATAGTCGTTGCCGATATCGATGCCGACTGTAGATTTTTTTTTAAGCGAGATCAGGGATGGTGAAGGAACCTTGAAAAATCGTTTCTCCGGTGGCTTGGGTTCGGCGTTGACCGCCGGTATAGGCGTGCTCTCACCTTTGCTGCGTATGACCTTCAGAAGCTTTTCCGTTGATGTGACATCGCTGAGTCGAACCACTTCAGAACTCCTGTCCGTTAGTTGATAATTTGGCTGTCAATTTATAACACATAGGTTGTCGTAAAGACCGCACACTCTTAATCACCGGGCACATCCTGCAACATCGCGGGGAGTCGCAACAATAATCTTACCTTATCTTTTTTTTGGGCTTATCAGAGCACCGGTATATTGTCAATGGGTTTCGGTGTAATCTCTGGTAGTTTAGAAGAAAAACACCTTTATTCAATACCGCTGCTGATCTTTTCATGATCCTTTATATTATATTTACGGCTTAAAAATTTAGCCGGCTTCGAGTTCTTCAAGGTTTTAATCCGCCAAACAGATTTTCCCCCACCGCCTTAATCAAATTATTATCCACTATACTCCACAAAAATATTGTTGTTTATATTTGTTTTAACGCTTATAAATTATTATAAAATTAATTGCAAGTATTTTATTTTTTTCTTGACACATACATTAAATTGTATCATTTATATATAAAAAGTGGCTCAAAGTGGTTATATCTGGATAATCGTGTATAAAAATGGTGAAACATGTTTAGAGGAACATCTTTTCATACGATAGATTCTAAAGGTCGGGTAATAATTCCTGCAAGATTCCGGGATATAATTAATAACGGGGATCAGGACGGAGTTGTTGTGTCAAGAATGGACGGAACTCTTTACGCATATCCTTTTGAAGAATGGAGAAAAATAGAAAACAAGATTCTTTCTCTCGCCGAAAAAAGTGACAGTATGCGCCGCTTCAGGCGAATATTTATTGGAGGAGCATTTGAATGCTCCTGCGATAAGCAGGACAGGATTCTGGTTCCACCGGCCCTAAGACAGTATGCGGAGCTCGAAAAAGATATCGTGCTTGTCGGAGCCCTTGATCATTTTGAAATCTGGTCCCTTGAAAAATGGAATAAGGAACTGGAAGAAATGGAAAATGACAGCAAAAAGGAGGATGTAAGAAACGAAATCGCGAAATTAGGAATCTGATGTATGCAGACTTATCATGTCCCTGTCATGACAAAAGAGGTTCTATATTATCTTGACTGCAAGCCGGGAGGAATTTTTGCAGACTGCACCCTCGGAGGTTCCGGCCATGCGAAGGCCATTTGTGAAAAAATCAAGCCTGATGGTCTGCTGATAGGGATTGATCAGGATAAAGATGCAATTGAAAATGCAAAGAATGCTTTAAAACTTCACCTGCCAAACGTTCGCCTGTTTAAAGGCAATTTTGTTCGCCTGTCCGAGTTCCTTTCAGAATTAAATATCTCAAAACTTGACGGCATATTGCTTGATCTGGGTCTTTCTCTCCATCAGATTGAATCAAGCGGCAGAGGTTTTAGTTTCAGAAGAGAGGAACCTCTCGACATGCGAATGGATACTGAATCCGGTACAACGGCAGAAGATCTGGTTAACGAATTGGATGAAAAAAGCCTCGAAAAGCTTTTTAAGGATTACGGGGAGGAACGCTGGGCAAGAAATATTGCACGCAATATTGCAAAAGCAAGAAAAACGGCGCGTATAGGAACAAGCGCGCACCTTTCGGAAATTGTTTGCTCCTCAATACCGAGGAAAGCGCAGAGTAAGCAAAAAATTCACCCTGCGACACGGGTTTTCATGGCTCTCAGAATCGTTGTTAACAGGGAACTCGAAAAGCTTTCTTTGTTTATGGATAGGGCGGCTGAACTTCTGAATCCGGGGGGACGTATTTGCATTCTCACATTTCATTCCCTCGAGGACAGGATAGTAAAACAGAAGATCAGGGAATTTGAGAAAGGGTGCATTTGTCCTCCGGGTTTTCCCGTGTGCGTATGCAAAAAAACGAAGATCTTGCAAAAACTAAACAAAAAAGCTCTCCGCCCGTGTCAGGAAGAGATTGTTTTAAACCCGATGGCCCGAAGTACAAAGTTGCGGGCGGCAGAAAAATTACAGCAGGGACATGCGTAATACAAAAAAAAACTTCCGGAATAAAAGAACAGGGCCGAAGTTGGCTGCAATATGGTCAATTATTGCAGTTTTCTTCATAACAGAACTTTTTTTATATACATGGTGCAGGGTTCAATGCGTTAGAACCGGATACGAAATAACGAAAGAGACCGATAAACGGTTAAAGCTTTCATCTTTGCAGAATAATCTTAAGGTCGAAATCGCGCATCTTAAATCACCGCAAAGAATAGCCAAAATTGCAACCATGCAGCTCGGTCTTATAATACCAACCCCCGAAAAGATTGTCATAATTCCATGAGAGCTGTTGAAACAAAATATATAAAATTTCGGATAACAATAGTCGGCTTTGTTTTTACCGCCCTCCTTTCCGCTATCGGGGCAAAAGCCGGATACCTGCAGATTTACCAGAGTTCGTGGCTTTCAAAAAAAGCTTCTGCCCAGTACGAAAGGCCATTTAAAGAACTTGGGAAACGCGGAACTATTTATGATGCAAACCTTCGTGAAATGGCAGTTTCAATCAATGCCACATCAATTGCAGCTTATCCGCAGAAAATTCAGGATATAGCAGCAACCGCAAAGATACTTGCACGCTCGCTGAATATTGATTTCAAAATCCTTCAGAGAAGGCTTTTGGCAAAGAAGCCTTTCATATGGGTAAAACGGCAGGCAACACCGAAGGAAGTCAATGCTGTAAAAAGCCTGAATCTTGACGGCGTCGGCTTCCTGTCTGAAACCAGCAGATTCTATCCACAGAAAACGCTTGCGGCACAGACAATAGGTTTTACCGGGATGGACGGAAACGGACTTGAAGGGATTGAATTTTATTATGACAACCAGTTAAAAGGTTCCGATTTCGAGTATGTTGTTTTGAAGGATGCTCTCGGGCAGAGCTTTAATTCTGAAAAGACAACTACAGATTACAGCGGAAAGAACATTGTACTTACTATTGACCAGACAATCCAGTACATAACAGAAAAAGCGTTAAAAGAAGCTGTCGATGAAAACTCTGCAAAATCAGGTATAGCGGTAGTAATGTCACCCAAAACCGGTGCAATTCTTTCAATAGCTCAGTATCCTTCATTAAACCCTAATTCTTATGAAAAATTCGACAGGCATCTGTGGAGAAACAGGGCAATAACAGATCCTTTTGAACCTGGTTCAACAATGAAAATTTTTACTGCCGCAGCAGCAATTGAACATGGGAACTGCTCCGAAAACACAATTTTTTTCTGTGAGAACGGTGAGTATAGAATAGGAAAACATGTAATCCATGATACACATCCTTACGGATGGTTAACTCTTAAGGAGGTTGTAAAGTTATCAAGCAATATAGGAGCATTCAAAGTCGTAAAGAAAACTGGTCCTGAATTCCTTTTCAGAACCCTGAAAGACTTTGGATTTGGTGAAAAGACAGGCATCAACTGCCCGGGTGAAACATCCGGCACCGTCACTTCATACAAAAACTGGCGGGAGATTGATGTTGGAGCCATATCCTTCGGCCAGGGAATTTCCGCTTCACCCCTTCAGATTATCTCGGCTGTTTCGGCAATAGCCAATGATGGGATGCTCATGAAACCATACATAGTTCAGGCCATAATGGATCAAAAAGGCTTTACCGTCAGCCGGTTCGATCCGATCCAGGTACGCCAGGCTATTTCGTCCGCAACCGCCGGCA
>JAHJJB010000068.1 GCA_018823005.1 Pseudomonadota bacterium
AAAAACGAAAAAGCGCTTGTAGGTTTTCTTTCCGCCGGCGACCCGGATATAAAAACTTCGCTTAAAATAATTGAATCGATGTGCAAAGCAGGGCTTGACATCATGGAACTCGGAATTCCTTTTTCAGATCCCACTGCTGACGGGCCTGTAATCCAGAGATCATCCTCCAGGGCTCTTAAAAACGGCGTGAACATAGTGGCAGTTCTTGAAATGACTCGCAAAATAAGGACGTTTTCCGATATTCCGGTAATCCTTTTCACCTACTACAATCCGGTATATTCCTATGGCGCGGAAGCATTTTATAATGACGCCCTGTCTGCGGATGCAGACGGAGCTCTTGTGGTTGACCTTCCGCCGGAAGAATCGGATGAAATGACCTCGAAGTGGCCGGGAAACGAACTTGCTCTAATCCGACTTGTAGCTCCGACAACACCTCCTGAAAGGATGAAAAAAATCGTATCGTCGGCATCCGGATTCATATATCTTGTTTCAAAAACAGGTGTAACCGGAAGTGACGGATTGAATACGGATGATATCTCCGTTCACGCGAAGCTCCTCCGCTCGGTCACAGATCTTCCGATATGCGTCGGCTTCGGAATCAGCACGCCTGAAGATGTGAAAAAAATAGCGCCCCATGCGGACGGGATAGTCATAGGAAGCGCTTTTGAGCGCATAATTGAAGAAAACCCCGGCAATCCAGGCATAAATGAAATTCTGGGAGAAGAGGTGAGCAGGCTTAAAGTGCCCACAAGGTCATAACTTTAAGTTCTGGTTTGATAGCCGGAAGGTATTTAGACTGGAGACTTTTACGACTTCAGCCTCATGCCTTCCGCCTCGTCACTATTTATTTTTTACTATTTACTATTCACCGTTCACTATCTTTTCTACTTTTTCCAACCGCCGATAAGGTGCATGTGTAGATGGAATATAACCTGACCGCCCCCTTTTTCGACATTGAAAAGGAGTTTATAGCCGGATATTGAAATACCCTCTTTTTCGGCCATCATCTTTCCGGTCATTATCATATCCGATACGATTTTTGCATCTTGTTCGGTCAGGTCGTTTACACTTCTGATATGCCTTGTCGGAACAATCAGAATGTGAACCGGCGCATGGGGGTTTATGTCTCTGAAAACAACAAGGTCATCATTCTTATAAAGGAACGTGCTCGGAATCTCTCCTTTTACAATCTTGCAGAAAATACAGTCTTTTTCCATCCCGGTCTCCTCCGTTATTAAACAGTCATATCAGCAGATTATTGTTAACGATTTATCCCGAACCATCCTTCTTGTCAAGTCTTACGACCCCATTTACTTTTCAGATCCGGTATGTTGAGGGATTTCTTCAATTGCTTCAGAAAAAGGCTCCTTGGAATTTCTCTTGCCCCGAAATGTTTCAGGTGGGCGGTAGTGACCTGGCAGTCGATCAGATCAAAGGAGTTTTCCTTAAGATGTTCAACGAGGCCGACAAAGGCCACTTTTGAGGCATTGCTTTCAAGGGTAAACATCGATTCTCCGAAAAAACACCCTCCAAGCGAAACGCCGTACAGGCCGCCGGCAAGAATTCCGTCCTTCCATGCTTCAACCGAATGGGCATAACCATTTTCATGAAGCTCACAGTAGGCATCTATCATCTCCGGGACAATCCATGTTCCTTCGTTTTTTCTTCTTCCGGCAAGGGCGCACAATTTAATGACCTGCCCGAAAGCAGTATCAAAAGTTACATCAAATACACCTTTCTTAATGACTTTTTCCAGGCTCTTTGAGATTTTGATTTCATCGGGATATAAAACCAGGCGGGGGTCGGGCGACCACCAGAGGATGGGTTCATCTTCCGAATACCAGGGGAATATGCCAAGGCTATAAGCAAGAAGGAGCCTCTCTTCGCATAGATCGCCTCCGATTGCAAGAAGGCCGGATTTGTCCGCAAGCTGGGGGGGAGGAAAAATTATTTCATCGGTCAGGCGATAAAAAGGCATTGATGATACGGTTTCCGGTTCATAGTTCCTGGTTCCTGGTCTCTGGTTCGTTATTCGCACTTCTACATCCGATACCCGGTCACTTGACCCCTCGAATCCTTGAACCCTTCTATTCACTGTTCACTATATTGCAGTCTGTCTACTTCAACGTACCAAACTCAAAAGAAGGTTTGTCTTTTTCAAGATCAAGGCTGATGCTGCCGCCTTTCTGAAGCTTCCCGAACAGGATCTCGTCCGAAAGAATATCCTTGATTTCGGTCTGAAGCACTCTGCCAAGAGGTCTTGCTCCGTATCTCGGATCATGGCCCTTTTGGGCAAGCCATGTTTTTAAACTGTCCGAGTAGTTGAGTGAAACCCTTTTTACAGCAAGCTGTTCCCTTAACTCCGACATAAACTTGTCAACCACCAGTTCCATAATATTTACGGTAAGAGGGTTGAAATTAATCATATCATCAAGCCTGTTCCTGAATTCAGGACTGAAAAGATTTTCAATCGCCTTTTTCCCTTTGCTTTCCGGATCATACTTCACTTCGCCAAAGCCTATGGTATGGGCGCTCATCTCACGGGCACCCGCATTTGAAGTCATGATTATTATGACATTTCTGAAATCGGCTTTTTTACCGTTGTTGTCGGTCAAAGTTGCGTGATCAAGTACCTGAAGGAGTATGTTGAAAAGGTCAGGGTGAGCCTTTTCTATTTCGTCAAACAGCAGAACGCTGTGAGGATGCTTGCGTATGCCTTCCGTCAAAAGTCCACCCTGGTCAAAGCCTATATAACCCGGAGGAGCGCCTATCAGGCGCGCAACCGCATGTTTTTCCATGTATTCGCTCATGTCAAACCGCATGAACTCAACCCCCATGATACCTGCAAGCTGCCTTGCCACCTCGGTTTTCCCGACTCCGGTCGGACCTGTAAACAGGAAAGAACCAACCGGGCGGATTGGAATGCCGAGCCCCGCCCTTGAGCGTTTAATGGAAGTTACGAGTGATCTGATTGCGCTATCCTGTCCGAATACGACCTCTTTCAGCCTGCTCTCAAGGTTTCCAAGCTTTGACCTGTCGGATGCCGAAACATTTCTCTCAGGAATCCTGGCCATCTTTGCCACTATTTTCTCAATATCCGAAGGCTGTATCTTCTTCCTGTGCAACGAGCCTGAAAACATAACAAAAGCCCCTGTCTCGTCAATCACGTCTATCGCCTTATCCGGAAGATACCTGTCATTTATATGCTTTGCTGAAAGATCGGCGGCTGCTTTAAGGGCTGCATCCGTGTAAACAATACCATGGTGTTCCTCGTAGCGGGACTTGAGTCCTTTTAATATCTGAAAAGTTTCGGAAATTGTGGGCTCAGGAACTTCTATCTTTTCGAAGCGGCGTGACAATGCCCTGTCTTTCGTAAAGTAGTTCTTATATTCTTCGTAGGTAGTTGAACCTATACAGCGCAGTTCTCCTGTTGAAAGAGCAGGCTTTAAAATGTTTGATGCATCCATGGAGCCGCTGCTTGTCGAACCGGCACCCACGACGGTGTGTATTTCATCAATGAACAGGACAGAGTTTTTTCTGCTCTGGAGCTCAGAAATAACACCTTTCAGCCGCTGCTCAAAATCGCCCCTGAATTTTGTCCCTGCAAGAACCGCCCCAAGGTCGAGGGAATATATATGGATATCCTTGAGCGCTTCCGGGACGTCACCATTCAATATTTTCTGTGCAAGACCTTCGGCAAGCGCGGTTTTTCCTACACCAGGGTCACCGACAAAAACAGGATTGTTTTTTCTTCTTCTGCAAAGGACCTGAAGGGTTCTCTCAATCTCAAGATCACGGCCAATAAGGGGATCAAGTTTGCCCCCGGCTGCCATTTTAATCAGATCAATTGTAAATGATTCCAGAAAATCGGGTTTTTTCTTCCTGTCTGTCTTTTCAGTTTTGGCAAATCCGCCCGATCCCTCCTGAAAGCCGGTTTTTGAAATATCATGGGATATGTAGTTTAAAACATCAAGACGGGAAACACCTTCAAGGCTGAGAAAATACTCCGCATATGAATCTTTTTCATCGAAAATGGCCGCAAGGATATCGCCGACTTCAACCTCCTGTTTTTCAGAAGAACGGGCCTGGTTGAATGCTCTCTGTATTACTCTCTGGAAACCTGAAGTCTGCTGCAAAACATATTTAACGCCCTCGGGAACACTCTCTACTCTCATTTTAAAATAATTCTCGAGCGAGTGAGACAGGTTTTTAATATTGCCGCCGCAGTTTTCAATTATATCAATGCCCGTGTTGTCCTGCATAATTGCAAAAAGAAGATGCTCCGTGCCAACATATTCATGGCGCCTCTTTTTCGCCTCTTTAACTGCAAGGCCAAGAGTTTCACTGAGTTCCTTACTTATCATGATCCTACTCCTTCTCCATGGAACATCTGAGAGGAAATCCTTTTTCACGGGCCAATCCATGAACAGAATTCATCTTTGTTTCCGCAATTTCAAACGTATACAACCCGCATATTCCAATTCCCTGTCTGTGAACACTCATCATTATCACGATAGATTCTTCCATCGATTTATTAAACACAGTCATAAGAATCTCCACCACAAAATCCATTGTGGTGTAATCATCATTGTGAAGGAGCACCCTGTACATGGAAGGCTCCCTGACTTCCTCCTTTGTAACGGAAAGGACGCTCTCTTCAATTTCCGGACTTATATTATCTCCCATAAACCACTTATGTTCAACAAAACATTTGAACCGAAACAGCGAGCGCATTAAAAATGAATAATATTCCTTACGGTCGAAGATTCCCCGTTCGCTCTGCGGCGGGGAGCTTCAATTAAATTCCATAGAATAATCCTCCCCGGAACAAGATTATTCTATATAATAATGATGATCCGGCAAAAAGTCAAAATCAGGATTTTATCAAATTATCGTTTTTCTTTTCCAAAGCTTGTAAATTGCCGGATAAACAATAAGTTCCAGCATAAACGATGTTACAAGCCCCCCTATCATGGGGGCGGCAATCCTCTTCATTACATCGGTGCCGGTTGCAGTTGACCACATAATCGGCAAAAGGCCCATAAAAGCGGCGGCAACCGTCATCATTTTGGGGCGCACCCTTTTAACAGCCCCGTGGACTATGGCCTCATCCAGTTCACCAATGTTATTAAGCTTTCCCGATTTTTTTGCTGACTCATATGAAAGATCAAGGAAAAGCAGCATGAAGACTCCTGTTTCAGCGTCGAGCCCTAAAAGCGCAATCATTCCGACCCATGCGGCAATCGAAACGTTGTAATCTATGAAATAAAAAAGCCATATGGCGCCTATGGCGGAAAAAGGCACTGCCAGCATGACAACCATGGACTTAAAGGCGGAACGGGTGTTCATGTAAAGAAGAACAAATATCAGAACGAGCGTAATCGGAACTATCACCTGAAGGAGTTCACGAACCCGCAGCATGTTTTCATACTGACCGCTCCACTGCAAAACATATCCTGTTGGAACGGAAAGCTTTTTTGCAACCTCTTTTTTGGCTTCGGCAACATAGCTCCCGATATCACGTCCTGCAATATCAACTAAAAAAACTGGATAGAGTTGAAAAATGATATCTAAATATAAAACTGGTTGTGGATATATTGTATGCAGGATGATTACAAAACGAAAAGGTTATGTATATATTGTATCCATATGAATTGTGATGTCAATATTATGGCCTGATTCGGAGCGTCGAAGATTCCTCGCTTCTTGCGGCGGTGATTACGCTCACTG
>JAHJJB010000069.1 GCA_018823005.1 Pseudomonadota bacterium
CGACGAAACTACCCCCGCTTACTGTAAGAATATAAAGTTTTTTTTGAGCATCACGTGAACTGCCAAAAGAAGTAAGGCCTGTAATGCCCTGAAAATTTGTGATATTATTCAATTCTTTTTTAACAGAATCCGGAAATCTTATATTGGGAATGCTTACTGTCTGAAAAAGCATCATTGCGGTATCTTAGCTGACAGCTTCAATAAATCCCGGTTTTTCTCCGTATTTTTCTTCAAAAGAGTATGCAAAATTTCTAACTTCTTCAGAATCGTTTTCAAGGAAGAAACCTTCAGTTATTATAACCCAATCTTTTAAAAATTCTTCCGCCATATCGATCATCTTCTGTGAATGCCAAAGGTTTGTGCCCAAAAGATAAACATTGTTTAAATCAAGGTATGCAAGCTGAGGAACAATAAGACCCGCTTTCGCAGGGGCATCAGGGATGAAAATTGCCTCAAAGTCGGGTTCGGCAGTTTTTGTTTCATTTGGCGAAAGGCTATAAAACGTTAAGAGCTTTTTGATTGAATCGGTAAAATCTGTCAGGGTAGGGTCATATGATTCTGATCTTAAAATTTTTCCACCATTTGCTTGAACTTCGGATGCAAAAAGGGCAGCAAATGTTGTTCCGTAGTTTTCTTTGGGATATAATACCGCAAACCTGCTTATTCCTTTTTTGTGCATAGCATATTCCACAAGGGACCTGACCTGCATTCCGGAAGTAAGGAAGTTCCTGAAAACAAAATCACCGGTATCTGTTATATTCTCTTTCTGGCTTAATACTATTATAGGAACACCTCCTGCTTGAGCTCTTTTTGCCGCAGAAACTGTTTCATCAGTTGCCATAGGGCCAATAATTGCGGAAACATTTTCCTTAATCAGTTCATCAACCGCAATTCCTGCCTTTTCCGGATCCGATTCAGTATCTTTTATTGCAAGGTTAACAGGGGTATGCCCGGGCCGGAGTGAAAACCGGATTAAGGCAAGTTCCACCCCTTTAAGTGCCCGGTTCCCAAAGACGCTAAACTTACCGCTTAAAGGGAGCAGACATCCGATAGTATGAGGTTTGGCCGTTGTTTTTCTATATATTTCATTTAAAAGATTTTTGGCTTCTTCTATATTTTTATGTGACGGTATTGTTTTTATAAAATCGTTCAAAACATCTGCTGCTTCTCGATACTTATGTTTTTCACAATAATTCAACCCGAGCTGATATTTTAAATATCCTTTCACAGTATCATCCGTGGTGTTTTCCGTAAGGAATACGATATTGCTGATTTCAAGTTGTGCTATTGAATCCCTGAGTTTTTTGTCTATCCTTTCCCGTTCAGAATCAGAGCTTTTTATGCGGGCCATTGAATATGATGCTACGGCATCTGCTGGGAGCTTCAGATACATCTGGGCGTCCCCGACAAGAACGTACATTTTTGAAATGTGAGAATCTGAGATTCGGCCGCGGGGGAGGGCGGCGGAAAAAGAGACTACTTCTCTAAACAACCCTCCCTTTAAATAACTTTCTAAAACTTTAATGATTGCATCGGGAGTGAAATTGCTGTCCGGGTAGTTGTTGATAATGCGCATATAATTGTTTCGCGCGCTTACATTCTGTCCGAGGGTATCGTAAATTGCGCTTATACGCATCAATGCAGCCGGAATAAGTTTGCTGTCGGGAAACCGGGCAAGATATTCCTTATAAATTACAAGGGCTTTTTCATGATTTTTTGAATAGAAAAAGTTTTCAGCCCTTGAAAAAAGAGCTTGCTCAGAATCTGTATCCCTTGGAGTATAAACAACTTCCGGTTTTGGAATGCAGGAGAGCACAGAAAGAAAAAGCAGGATATATACTAATTTAAGAGATTTCATCATTTTTCTCACTTTTAAGCGAACAGAAACAGGAACCGCAAACCCGGTTGCCTGCATCGGGGGAGTTTCAAATTTGTTAAAGTTTACAATACTTTTTATTATTGTCAAATAATTGTTAGTGATTATGCAAATCATTTGCCTCCAATTTTCATGGAGCAGGGTTTTCATTTGTTGCGCTGCATACTGTAAAACGAGCATTATTCTTTTCCCGAACGGAATTGTCAGCACAAAACTTGTTGAACTTAAAACAGTTTAGGGTTATTATAATTTCATATGAAAAAGGAGCTTTCATTGCCCTTTTATTGAAACTCCCTGCAGTCCGCCTGTGGCGGACAGGGAATCTTCCTTGCAAGGAATCCGGGAATTTGAGATTCGCTCGCTTTTGCAGTCAAAGCCACAAAAGAGGGAGAGTGATCCATGGATAAAATAAAATATTTAGCGTTTATTA
Organism: Pseudomonadota bacterium; assembly: GCA_018823005.1. GTDB lineage: Bacteria > Desulfobacterota > Desulfobacteria > Desulfobacterales > RPRI01 > RPRI01. The sequence goes on from JAHJJB010000069.1 coordinate 2,307, forward strand.
CAGTGTTGTTGTTCTGTTTTCCGGTTTCAGCAGAATATTACAAATTTACCGGTCCGGATGGAAAGGAAAGCTATACTGATGATTATAATAAAGTCCCGAAGAATCAGAGGGCGAAAGTAAAGGGATATACCGGTTATGAATCAGATGCCGGCAGTTCCGAACCTGAAATAAAACAGGAGACGGAGCAGGGTGTCGATGCGCTTGAGCTAAAAGATGAAAAACAGGGGAAAAACCCTGAGTCTGCCAAAACAGAAAATTATGATAAGGCAAGAGAGAGTCTCGAAAAAAAGAAACTGGAACTTGAAGATGAACATAAGGCTCTCGCAAAAGAGAGAGAAGGGCTGGACCTGCTAAAGAATGAACTCAAAACAAGCGAGCAAACGCTGCAATACAATTCAAGAATACAGGACCATAACGAAAAAATAAAAACATACTCTGCAAAAAGGAAATCTTTTGTTTCAGAAGCAGGATCGTATAATTCTGAAATTGAAAAATCCATGAAGAGTGAGTTGGAAAAATATAACCTGGAAAAATTGGCAGAGGCGGAGAGCAAGGAAAAATAGACAATATTTATGGAAATCAACCCTGGTAATTTTTATTCTCACATGATTTTGCGAGATCATAATCAATATTTAAAAGGTCCTAAATGGTATTAATAACGTTGTTTTTATTATCCGGAATGCTGGCCGGTTATTTTCTGCGGAAAAGAAGCAGGATAATCGAGTTTAATGACAAGGTGACTACAGGAGCGATATGCCTTCTTCTGTTTCTGCTCGGCCTTTCCGTCGGAGGGAATGAAATAATAATTAACTCTATTGCAAAGCTTGGCATTCAGGCCTTTGTGCTCACGGCAGGTGCTGTTTCAGGAAGCGTTTTTCTCTCATATTTTGTTTATGTATACATTTTCAGGAGAAAGGGCAAATGAGAGGAAGCTTTGTTATAATGTTTTTCTTTTCTGCCGGTATCTTCTGCGGTTTTTACTCACTGGCCCCATCTGCAATGAAAAATTCTGCGTTTTCTCTTTATGCCCTGAATCTCCTTTTGTTTCTTGTAGGAATCGGGATCGGAGGAAACAACACAGCCTGGGAAATGATAAAAAAGATGAACGCAAAGATTTTTTTGGTTCCTTTATCCGTAGTTTTAGGCACTTTGCTCGGTTCTTCATTATTATCCCCATGGATTAAGGGAATAACCTTAAGAGAATCACTCGCAGTTGTCTCAGGGTTTGGATACTACAGCCTCTCAAGCATAATAATTACAAGAATAGAAGGTGAAACACTCGGTGTACTTGCTCTTTTGTCAAATGTTTTCAGAGAAATATCAACGCTTCTTATGACGCCTTTGCTTGTCAGATATTTCGGACGCCTTGCTCCTATCGCATCGGGAGGAGCGACATCAATGGATACAACTCTTCCAATTATTATCAAGTTTACAGGAAAAGAATACGGTATAATTTCCATTTTCAGCGGTATTGTTCTTACTCTTACAGCTCCTTTTCTGATTACCCTTATTCTGGCAGTTGTTTAGTATTGCTTATAAATATAATACAATAGATGCATGGAGGAAAACATGGCTATTAAAATTATTATCAAAAGAACTGTATCTGAAGACAAGGAGAAATATTTAACTCCTCTTTTGAAACAGCTAAGAGCGCTTGCAAATAACCAGCCCGGTTACATTTCGGGTGAGACGCTTAAAAGGGTGGACAACCCGAGCGATTATCTTGTAATCAGCACGTGGCAGTCAGTCGAAGACTGGAACAGATGGTTTTTAAGCAATGAAAGAATTGGAGTGCAGAATAAAATAGATATTATTCTTGGTAAAAAAACCGAATATGAAGTTTATTCTTATTGATTGATAAAGGAGATATTGCCATGCCAGGTATGACAACCGGTATTTCGGATTTTGACAGGGCAATCAGAACAGGCCGCCCGCCTAATGTTGTAAAACTCTTTCCTAATTCCAAAGCTCTTATCGTAAGCGGAAAAGTTATCGACAGGGCCATGATGGCCAAAGGCAAGGCTATTGCGATGGCTGCCAACGGAAGAAGCAATATTATAATTCGGGGAGTTCTTCAGGCTGCCCAGAGAGCCAATTCCGCCATAATTATCGAGATTGCCAAATCGGAGGGCGGATCAAGCGCATATTGCGCGGTCAATTACTGGAATATTGCAAGGCAGGCTGATGCCCTGTGTAATGAACTCGGCATTACAGTTCCTGTTGCAATTCATGCAGACCACTATGGAATAAAAAAAGAACAGGATGTTGATGCTGCAAAAATCGAGATTCCCACCCTTTTTGAAGCCGGTCTGACATCTATTGCAATTGATGCATCCCACATGCCGGATGATAAAAACCTTCTGGCGAATATTGCGTTAAGCTCTTTTATTCCAGCGTGGGCCGGTCTTGAAACCGAAGTCGGCGAAATCAAGGGAAAGGCAGGGCTCTCTACGGTTGATGAAGCTCTCTTCCTGATCAAGGGATTAAATGCGCATAATATTTTTCCGGATTGGATTGCATTAAACAACGGAACTACCCATGGTATAGAAGCAAGCGGCCAGGGTATTCAGGTTGATTTAACCGTCAGCATCCATGATGCTTTGGAAAAATATAAAATATCAGGGGCACAGCACGGTACATCCGGTAACAACTCCGACAGGTTAAGAGAGATAGTTGCAAGGACCAGAACAACGAAGGCAAACGTCGCAACTGCCCTTCAGATGATTTCATGGGGGCTTGAAGTCAATGATTACGGTAACGCATTGCTTGACGAAAAGGGTGATTTTATAAAGGTAAAAGGCAAGGGAGTTTCTGAAGAGCTGTGGTTACAGATGGTCGCTTATGCGGATTCAAAGGGTTGGAAAGGCGGAAACTACAAGTCGCTTAACCTTGCTTTTGAGAACAAAATAATGAGTCAGCCGGAAAGCATCAGAAACAGAATGGCAAAAAGAGTCGAAGATTTCGTTTATAATATGATTGTGAACGTTTTTAATGGCAGAGATTCCGCAGCGGTTGCTATTCAAAAAATACTTGATGCTGGCTCGTATGATCCCGGAACAAAGGTCGGGAGATTTGAAGATCCCTCGGAATGGACGTCCGAAAAAATATCGAGTCGTGCAGCTTCGATAACATCGGACAAAGGCGCGAAGGGGAATTTCGACGATTAATGCGGAAAAAGACAAACTGCCACTATTGCGGTAACAAACTTACGGACAAGTTGTGGGAAGAAAGGGTGCGTCTTTTTTGCGAACATTGCAACGAGCCTGTTTATGAAAACCCTGTTCCGGCCACCTGCATAGTAACAATTGATGAAACGGAAAGGGTCCTTCTCGTAAAGCGGAACGTTGAACCCAAGAAGGGCTTCTGGTGCCTGCCAGGAGGATTCGTTGAACTGGGTGAAAACCCTGATGGAGGCGCCCTGAGGGAGCTTAAGGAAGAGACCGGACTTAATGGTAAGATAGAGATGCTTATCGGAGTAACCTCAAGCCCTAGTTCCCAGTATGATACAGTCCTCATGATCGGCTATCTTGTTAAAAGATACAGCGGTCTCCTGTGTACAGGTTATGACGCCTCTGAAGCAGAATGGTTTAATTACAGGGAGCTTCCTGAAATAGCATTCAAGAGTCATTTGATGTTTATAAGGATTTATTATGCGTCGTACAGTAACGACATTGAGACCTTTGCATAACACCCCCTTTTGCCCGATTACTATAGAGATTTGGTTTCCGGGTCTCTGGTTTTTTTCTTTTAACCAGGAACCATGAACTATAAACCAAAAACCTAAGTCTTTATTATTAAACACAGATTAAGGAAAAATAAGATATATGCGCTTTTCAAGTTATCAGATACATCATATAATGCAGGTTTACGCAGAGAAGTTAAGCAGCGGGGAAGATAAAAAAGAACGATTGCGTGAAGAGGATCTCCATTCAGGCAACGACAAACATATTTCAAAAGCAGGCAGCAAAATAATTGCAGAGAGAATAATAAAGGATATCACGGGCAGAATAAACGATATTTGTAACAGTGGTATTCAAATATCTGAGATTGAGCCTGCACCGTTAATAAATAAGGATAATGATAAGGTAATCAGGGAGAATAACAAATATATTTTTAATATAATTGATGAGAGCGGAGAAAAGGTTTCCCGGGAAATATCCCTGAAGGATTATGAATTCCTTATAAAGAATCTCTGAGAATTGGTGGACTCGTGAGAAATCCATCAACGGGCCGGGGGCAGTTGAGACCCGGACCGGGGTGATGGCGAAACCGCCTGGATGAACATAGGGTGAGACCTTTGAAGAACGTCCAGTTTTGGCCAAGTACAAGGAATGCGATAATTTCAACCACAGGAATACATTGAGTATTTCGAGGATAGCGCTATCGCTTCACTTCGTGTCGAAATTTGAGCATGACGCAGTAATCGGGCAAAAGGGGGCGTTATGCAAAGGTCTCAGGGTAGGGTGAATGGCAAGACTGATGAATGCGAAAGAGTATGAGGAGAGCCTTCGGAAACTGAAGCTGAATGTATACATGTTCGGAAAGAAGGTTCTAAACGTCGTGGATGATCCCATCATCCGGCCTTCAATGAATGCTGTTGCTGCAACCTATGAATTTGCCCACAAACCGGAATACGAAGAGATTTTGACGGCCAGATCCCACCTTACCGGCAAAAAGATCAACCGGTTCACACACATTCACCAGAGCGTGGAGGACCTGGTCAAGAAGAGCAAGATGGGACGGCTCATGGGATCACTTACGGCCTGCTGCTTCCAGCGGTGCGTGGGGATGGATGCCATGAATGCTCTGTCCATAACTACTTATGCAATCGACCGGAAATACGAAACGGAATACAACAAGAGATTCCTGAAATACCTCGAATATATCCAGGAGAACGACCTTGTCTGCGACGGAGCCATGACCGACAGCAAGGGGGACCGGTCTCTGCCTCCCCACAAGCAGGCCGATCCCGATATGTTCCTCCGTGTGGTTGAGGAGCTGCCTCACGGCATAGTGGTCAGAGGTTCAAAGGCCCACCAGACGGGTGCTGTCAATTCCCACGAGATCATTGTGATGCCCACTCTTACCATGAAGAAAGAGGACATGGATTATGCAATATCCTTTGCCCTGCCTAGCGACGCACCGGGAATTACTTATATCATGGGCCGCCAGTCCTGTGACACCCGGAAACTCGAAGGCCTGACATTTGACAGGGGGAATATGTTCTATGGCGGGCACGAGGCCATGGTAGTTTTCGACAACGTGTTCGTCCCCTGGGAGCGTCTCTTCATGTACAGAGAGTACGATTTTACAACCCAGCTCGTGGAAAATTTCGCTGCATACCACCGCCAGAGTTATGCATGCAAGGTCGGTGTGGGTGATGTTCTGATTGGCGCAACGCAGACAGTCGCGGAATATAACGGTACCGAGAAGGCCTCACATGTGAAAGACAAGATAGTTGAGATGAACCATCTGAATGAGACCCTGTTCTGCGGCTGCATAGCCTGCGCAGCGGAAGGCCACCGGGAGGCGAGCGGCACCTATCTCGTGGATCTTCTGCTCGCCAATGTGCATAAGCAGAATGTTACCCGCTTTCCCTATGAGATTGCCCGGCTTGCCCAGGATATTGCCGGCGGCCTGTTGGTCACACTGCCATCTGAGGCCGACTTCAAGTCGCCCGAAGTCGGCAAGTGGCTTGAGAAATATTTCAGAACAAAGCCGGATGTTCCGGCCGAACAAAGGGCAAGAATCCTCAGGCTGATCGAGAATATCACGATGGGCTCCGCCGCCGTGGGCTATCTTACCGAGTCAATGCACGGTGCAGGTTCACCCCAGGCACAGCGTATAATGATAAGCAGGCTTGTAGACATGAAACAGAAGCAGAAAATAGCAAAGGAATTGTGCGGAATCGATCAATGCCTATAAACCTACCAGCTCTTTCTGACCTTAACGCCGCTTTCGTCGAGGTAGGTTTTTATGCCGGAAATTGAATATGTTCCGTAATGTACCATGGAGGCAATCAATGCGGCATCGGCCTTTCCTTTTGTCAAAACATCATATAGATGTTCAGGTTTACCTGCGCCGCCTGAAGCGATTACCGGTATCCCGACGTTTTCCGAAATTAGGGATGTGAGATTCAACTCGTAACCATTGCAGGTCCCGTCTGCATCAATCGAATTCAAACAAATCTCTCCTGCGCCAAGCTTTTCAGTCTCAACAGCCCATTTAAGCGCGTCGATTCCCATAAAAGTTCTTCCTCCGTTGATGACTATTTCGTATCCGGAAGGAATCTTCTCACTTTTCCCTACATATTTAACGTCCATGCCGAGTACAATACACTGGTTCCCGAAGGCTTCGGCGCCCCTTGAGATGATTTCAGGATTATTTACGGCTGCCGAATTGATGCTTACCTTTTCGGCACCTGCAAGAATGACTTTACGCATGTCTTCAACAGTTCTGATTCCGCCTCCGACAGAGAAAGGAATGAATATGGTTTCGGCAACACGTCTTACCACGTCTATCATTATATCCCTTTTGTCGCTTGAAGCCGTGATGTCATAAAAGACAATCTCGTCTGCCCCGGCTTCATAATAAAAGCGTGCCATTTCTACGGGATCGCCTATGTCCACATTGTTTTCGAATTTTATTCCTTTTGTCGTTTTCCCGGCCCGGACATCAAGGCAGGGAATAATGCGTTTGCTCAGCATGGTTTCCACGCGCAAAAATTTTTAAGTATCGATAACCCCGGTCTTCCGCTTTTTTCAGGATGAAACTGGGTTGCTATTATGTTTTTGTATCCTATAACTGAAGCGAATGAAATCCCATATCCGGTTGTTCCGATCACATGGGTATAATTATCCGGTGCGGGATAATATCCATGAACAAAGTAAAACTCATCATCAGCCTTTACTTCCGAAAGAACAGGATGATTTTTTTGTATATTTATGCTGTTCCACCCCATGTGGGGTATCTTGAGATTGTTTCCGGATTTATTAATTTCATCAAAATTGAAGAATAGAACCTTTCCGCCGATTATCCCCAGGCAGTCCGTATCGTTTTCCTCACTGTATTCCATGATAATCTGGGTTCCAATGCATATTGCAAGAATCGGTTTGCCGGATGAAAAAGCATCTTTGATGGCTTTATCCAAGCCAAGCCGTTTTATGCTTTCCATGGCAGAACCTGCTGCGCCGACTCCAGGGAAAATAACACGCTCGGCTTTATCTATATCTTTGATATTATTTGTAATAATGCACTTAAATCCGAGGTGTGTTATAGCCCTTGCAACACTTGTAAGGTTTCCTGCATCGTAATCTATTATTGCAATCATTGTATAATAGTGAATAGTTAACAGTTAATGGCTGTTTGAACCGCTTAAGCCGCTTAAGCCGCTTGAATCCTCGGACCCTTGACCCCTTGAATCCTTTTTACTCTTTTTTAACTTTCTCCCAAAGCAAATCAAGTTCATTCCGGGACAAAGCATCAAGGTTTTTTCCGCTTTCTGCCACGGTTTTTTCCATATTCCGAAAACGAGTTTCGAATTTTTTAATGGAATCCTTCAATGCAGTTTCGGGATGGATCGCTGCAAAACGCGCTACATTAACAAGGGTAAAAAGCACATCGCCGAATTCATCAGAAATTTTCGATTTCCTGTTTTCCGTTAAGGCGCATTGAAACTCGTTCCATTCTTCTTTAACTTTTTCCATAACGCCATTTATATCATTCCAGTCAAAACCTGTTCTGGCGGCACGCTCCGAGATCCTGTATGCCCGCATCAGGGCCGGAAGCCCTCCGGGAACTGAATCGAGAACGGATTGGTGCTTCATATGGTTTTTTTCGTTCTTCTTTATGCTATGCCAGCGTCTTCTCACCTCGCCGGCATTTTCAGCGCTTTCCGAACCAAAAACGTGAGGGTGCCTTCGGACCATTTTTTCTTTGTTAAAGCCGGCTACATCACCGATGTTAAAAGCCCCTTTTTCTTCAAAGAGCCTTGTTATAAAAAAAATATGAAACAAAACATCACCAAGTTCTTCGCAAATTTCATCCGGGTTTTCTGTTTCTATTGCATCAACCAGCTCATAAACTTCTTCCAAAAGGTAAATGGCCATCGTCTTTGTTGTTTGTATCTTATCCCACGGGCATCCATTTTCCCCTCTGAGCGTTTCGATAAGCTCAATCAATCTTTTCAACCCTGTTACTTTATTATTTTTTTGATTTTCTTCCAAGTTTTATCAATATCCTGCCTTTTGGTCTGGTACTCATTCTTCAGGTCTTTTGGTGTCACCATAACCATTTTGTCAGAGATTGGTGTAATATATGGAGAAAGCCTTGAGTTTTTTATCATGCTTGAATCACTTGGATGGAATGCGGTAAATACTATCAATAAGACAGCACCTATCAATATTCCTTTCAAAATTCCAAAGACACCTCCAAAAACATGGTCAACCCAGCCCAGGAAAACTATCTTGAGAATGTATTTGATAATTATTCCGATGATGCTGATTATCAGGAATATACTGACAAATATTGTCAAAAAACTTAATATGTTAATATAATCGGGATTGGATATCCAGCCTTTCAGATAGGCCCCGGCTTCCTTGTAATAAGTGTAAGCAGCGTAAAAGCCGCCAAATACACCAACAAGAGATGAGAGCTCCTTGAGAAGCCCTCTGAAAATACCTCTGATAAAGCAATAGACCAGAATTATAATTAAAATAATATCAAACAGATTCATAATTCTCCTATCTTGCCCCCTAATTGCTTATTTCCGGATTGTAAACGCATCAGTGTCCATAATTTATTTTCGGATGGAAACTAATTACGAGTTAAGGAAATCGTGAAATATAGAAAATTATTGTAAATAAACTTTTAATTTTTTTGATATTTCTTTGTTTTGAAAGTTTAATAATAGCAAAATATTTTTTATCCCGTCAAGGCATTTCTCTGTTTAGCAAGCCGAATGAAATTTGTTGTTTGCAATGGACTTTAAAAACGTGCTAGAATAAACACAAAGGGTTTGAGCATGATAAGGTATTTTGCTACTAACATATGAAAGGAACAAAGTCGGTATTTTTTTAAAATAAAATTATGGAAATCAATGTAGAGAGCAATCTTACAAAATTGACTTTTGCGGATATTAATTATGCTAAACAGCTTTTCGGAGAGCATAACAGCAATTTGCAGAGAATAGCGGATGCAATTGATCTAAAGATACATGCACGTGGCAATACGGCTTTTATCGAGGGTGATATCATTTCATCCAGCCTTGCTCAAAATGTATTAAAACAGCTCTATGGCCTCATCAAAGATAATTATCCGATATATCCAAATGATATAGATTATGCCATAAAACTGCTTTCAGGCGATGACCGGTTAAAGCTAAAGGATATTTTTCTTGATACCGTTTATATAACTGCAAAAAAACAATCAATTACCCCGAAAAGCCGTGCTCAGAAAGAATATATCGATGCGATGCGAAATTATGATATTGTCTTTGGCATAGGACCGGCAGGGACGGGGAAAACGTATCTGGCTATGGCTATGGGGGTTTCTGCCCTTTCGAAAGGCCTGGTGAACAGGATTATTCTGACAAGGCCCGCTGTTGAGGCTGGTGAGGCTCTCGGATTTCTGCCGGGCGACCTTGCAGAAAAAGTTGATCCCTATTTGAGGCCGCTTTATGATGCACTTCACGATATGATGCGGTTTGAAAAGGTCTCAAACCTTATTCAGCAAGGTGTTATTGAGGTCGCTCCGCTCGCATTCATGCGTGGAAGAACTTTAAATGACTCTTTCATCATACTTGATGAAGCCCAGAATACAACTTCCGAGCAGATGAAGATGTTTCTGACCCGCATAGGTTTCAGCTCGAAAGCAGTTATTACCGGTGATATAACCCAGATCGATCTGCCTTCCGGGAAAACTTCCGGACTGATAGAATCTAAAGATATTTTACAGAATATTGAAGGGATCAAGTTTGTATTCTTTTCAAAAACGGACGTTGTAAGGCATAAACTGGTTCAGAATATTATTGAGGCATACGAGGATCTCGAGACAAGAAAAAGGGAAAAAGCAAACAGACCTAACTGAAGGGTTCAGGGATTCAAGGATTCCAGGGGTCAAGTGTGAGCCGAATATCGAATATAAAGGATTAGGGGGGAGAGGAAATAGAAGGCTTTTCACTCGAACCCTCGAATCCTTGAACCCCTTCTAACAAATAAATGGCAGAAGAACCAAATTTTATAACTGATATATGAATATAAAAAAAACAAAAGAGTCAGTCGCAGGTTTTTTTAATTCGAACAACAATATTCGGTGGTGGATCCTTTCGGGCATCATTATCGTCTTTGTCCTCATCCTTTATATTAACCTTGTCCCTGTAAGGCATACATATAATCCGGGAGATATTGCCGATAAAGATATAAAGGCTCCTGAAGATTTTCTTGTAGAGGACAAAGAAGCCACTGAAATTAACAGGAATGCGGCAAAAAGCAAGGTCCCGACCGTATATGATTATGATTCAATACTTTTCTCCAAATTATCCGAGCGGGTCAGAAAAGCCTTCAGGGAATCAAGAGATATGTTTGAAACAGGGGGGATTAAAGCGCCTCCTCCTGAATCGAACATTCAGACTGCGACTGTTAAGGACAGATCTGTGAGGTTGAAAAATGATTTTGAAAGTAAAATCGGCTTTCAAATTACAGACAGTATGTATGCCACGCTCGAAAAATACGGGTTTTCCGAGGATATCTCTGATGCAGTAATAAATATTTTATTAAAAATATTGGAAAACGGAGTGGTGGACAACAAGAGCTTTTTGATTAATGAGATGGAGAGAGGAATAATAATACGGGATATCGAAACGAAAAACGAGTCAGTATCATACGAATTAAATTCTATTTACAGTCTTGAAGAGGCAAAGAATATTGTCAAGGCGGCAGGGCAGACGTTTCTGAAAGATCAGGGCTTAGACAAGAAGAATCTTGTAATATATTTTGTTAAGCAACTTATTCAGCCGAATGTAACTTTAAACAGAAATGAAACAGAAGAAAGAATAAAAATTGCTGTTTCCGAGATTAATCCCGTCCTATACAAGATAGAAGCCGGTGAAATGCTTCTGCGTGAAGGTGAGAAGGTTTCCGAAATCCAGTTCACAAAACTAAAGGCTCTGCGGGTAAAGGTAAGATATGAGCAGATATCGGCAACCATTATTGGAGCAGCAATGATTATGCTCTGTCTGCTCATAACTACATATATAGTTGATATAAATAATAAAAACGAAAAGATTGGCGACCATAACAGGAAACTGCTGTTTCTGGCATGCGTAATTCTCATGTTTTTCGTGCTGGCAGTAATATCCTTATCGCTCTCCAAATCTCTTACCCAAAACGAGCCTCTATCAATAACCGCAACGTCTATTCAACTAGGCATTCCAATGGCTTCCGGAGCAATGCTTATATGCCTTTTTATAGGCTTTGGCACAGCAATCCCTACCGCTGTCGTCATTGCTGTTTGTACTGCCATTGTATTCCAGAACAGTTTCGAACTTATGATATTTTTCTTACTTAACGGAATAATGGGTGCTTACTGGATGCAGAATTGCAGGGAACGCAAAGTCTTTATAAAAGCAGGAGTTAAACTCGGAGCTTTTAATGTGGTTCTTGCAACAGCCATGAATATTTATTTTGCCGACCTCTCCTGGGCAAAATTGCTCTGGGACTGTGTATTTGCTTTTTTAGGTGGTGTGGGAGCGGGTGTTGTAACGTCGGGGCTTGCTCCTCTTGTAGAGTTGGCATTTAACTTCACAACGGACATAAAACTGCTGGAGCTTGCAAGTCTTGATCAGCCGGTTCTCCGAAGGCTCATGATTGAGGCTCCTGGGACATACCATCACTCGGTAATAATTGGCTCGATGGTCGAAGCCGCTGCGGCGGAAATAGGTGCAAATCCTCTTCTTGCCAAGGCTTGCGGTTATTATCATGATATTGGAAAGTTAAACAAGCCCCAGTATTTTATTGAAAACCAGTCAGACGGTGTAAATAAGCATGACAAACTCGCCCCTTCCATGTCAAGCCTCGTACTGGTAGCGCACGTTAAAGACGGTGTGGAACTGGCAAAAAAGTACAATCTCGGGCGGGAAATAACAGACACCATCAGTCAGCACCATGGCACGAGCCTTATACGATATTTTTATGACAGGGCTAAACAGCTTAAAGGGGAGGACAAAGTAAAAATTGAAGATTTCAGATACCCGGGTCCAAGGCCGCAGACAAAAGAGGCCGGTCTCGTAATGCTTGCCGATGTTGTTGAATCGGCTTCAAGAACCCTTGAGATTCCGACTCCGGCCAGGATTCAGGGACTTGTTCAGAATTTGATGAACAATATCTTTTCGGACGGCCAGCTTAACGAATGTGAACTTACCTTAAAGGACTTGAACAAGATTGCGAAAAGCTTCAATTCTATTTTAAACGGGATTTATCATCACCGCATTGAATATTCTGACATACCGGCTACTGGGAACGGAAAAGGGAAAGATGGGAGTCCTGATAAACAACAGCCAAAACAAGCGCAGGATCAGGCAGGCAGACATACGAAAAACGGCTCAGGCCATCTTAAACGCCTTGGATTGTCCTGACGTCGAATTATCCATCCTGATTGTCGATGACAATGAAATTGCGAAGCTGAACAAACAATACCTTAACAGGGAAGGACCTACAAACGTAATTGCATTTCCCATGCGGGATGGAAATATTCCGGGCTTAAGCCA
>JAHJJB010000070.1 GCA_018823005.1 Pseudomonadota bacterium
ATTGACTCTTTGGGTGGGGTTTCCGTTAATCAAAAGATAAAATAACCTACTTTGAGAATTTTACCATTACTTGACAGCAAAATTTAGGGTAGCGATCATAACATTTTAGTTGGACTAAATAGCAAAATTAGAATTGCTGCCTGGTTCGGCGGTTTTTGCCGTTTTTTTAGAAGAAAATAAATCTGTCCCCTTTTTCCTGCCGATTCGGCTTCCCATTTGTGCTGGTGGGTCACATTCGAAACTGCGTGGCATCTCCCCGCTGATGCGAAGACATGTTTTGACAATTGCAGCCTTTCATGATCACTGTCTCTTTTCTACCACCCAGCAAGTTTCGTACAGTTGTTCGCCCAGTACGGAGGATTTCCTTGACGTTTTCCTCGGAGAGATCAAGAAGGAAGCGGATCTCAAGGCTGATCAGCGAAGATTCCAGTCTCTCTCTTTCAATAACTACGTTGAGCGTGCCTTTCTTGATAATGTAGTGAGCGTAACCTTCCGCTTGTGTCGACGTATGACGTATGCGCCTAATACCCCAAATAAACGTCGTGAATCCAAGGGCACTTACTGCGGCCCCAATCCAGATGGCGGACCCTGGACCTGTCAAGACTCCTCCAAAGATCAAAAAAAGCCCGAACAGCCCGAACATGAAGCCAAAAATTAACCAAATAAGCATTAACATCGTGGATCCTCCTTGTCGCGAAGTAGCCCTAAAGCGAGGTTAACGTCAAAAGCAATCGGTGCCCTTGCCGAACGCCTCGAATGAACCGCTTCGGGTTGGCCGCGCTCCGGCGCGGCTAACCCGAAGTCGCGTTCGATTCGGTTGTTGGGGAGCTTCCTTCTTTCTGAATTGTGATGACGGGTGGATTTGTCTTGGAGAACTTGCTTCCCTCGACCTTCATCCGTCCGCTGTACTTCGCGCTGAGCATCTCGCGATTGGCATTGAAGAAGATGACCCACCGAAGCAGGAGAAACGCCCCAGCAATCCAGAAGGCGATCTTGCCAGCGGTCTCAGTAGGCGGTGTTGCGAGGAACCAACAGGCAGCACCGATGATGCCGACCCACGCGAATACAAACGGGACCCAGGCATTGCGCAGGCGGTACACGACTTGGGTGTCGGTCTCTTCCCTCACGAAGAAGAACTTGGTCATACTCATCTCCTCCCCAACACCAAAATCAGCCGCGCGTTTTTTGCGTCGGCTGGATTTTCTTGTTATGTTGTTCATCATTTTTCTTAAATAATATGGCATTAAATAATTCAATCTGCAGCCCATCTTGCTTCAAATGCTGATGCATCCATTCGCAATGAGTTTTTTATTTGTTGGCTCATTTCCTTACCATTTGGCATTGTGGGAAGCATTGCGAAATACTGCCTTATTGCAGCACGAATTCCAGCAAGGCAAGTTTTAGTTTTGATCCAGTTCTGCGGACTAAAAACACGGTTTGCTGGCTGTGGCTCATTAGCCGCCGCTTCTAAGGCGCTATTCAAGCAAGTGCCAGCTATGTCTATTATTTGATCGAAGCATGCCCCAGACATCAGTTTTTCGTAGGCCACTGCTGGATTTGGGGCACCTTCAGCCATGTTGTTAAGAACACAAAAACAAAGCGAAACAGCAAAAAGATGATGGTATGGTGCATAGGCGCGCATCGCCAATAGTGATTCATTTAAGCCAAGGGGGTTCTCCTTTGACCATCTTTTCCAGACTCCTTGCATCATAAAATTTAACGATTGAGCATTTTCAGATCGATAATCTCTCTTGAAAAGTTGGTCAAAATATTTATCAAATATTTTCGTTTCGCTGTATGCAATATTGGGTCTTTGTGAATGCCAAGAAATCATATATTTACCTAAGTCAGACAAGTCTAAAATATACTTTTTGTCTTTTGATGCAGGTGCTTCCTCGCCTCGTTTTGTGATTAGATATCCTGTTGAATATTTCTGATCAAAGAGTTTTTTGAGGCCCAACACTCGCTTGTCATTACTTCGTAAATCACGAGGTTTTACCGCACTCTGTGAGTTCGTACTAACGCTGATGTGGTCAGCCCTGTCGCGAGTTGTAATTTCATAGAACCGGAACATCACGTAAGAATCCTCAAGCTGTTTCACTTTTTCACTGCAAGAGAGGATAGTGGTAAGTGATTGGCAACCATTTACAACACTGAGACCGTGAAGCGTCAACTTTCGAGATGCTTCCTCGAATTCCATTTTATTGCAGAGCGCAGTAATTCCATTATGATAAAAAAAGAATTCTTTGCTATTTTTATAAATGGTTTCTTTTATGCCTTTGTTAACACGATTGCTCAAACCGAGCGACTGGCGTACGTTTTTCTGAAATAATGTACCATCCTTAATTCCCGGAATAGAAAGGCAATCTTTTAGAGCTACAGCGGCAATGACTGACTGCGTATTCGCAATTTGGAGTCTGACGAATTTGCCATTTTCTAATGGTAATGTGTGTTTGAGAACAGGGTGTTCTTTGTCAAGTGCCATTTCGTATCTTTTTTGAATTTCATCATTGTCAACAAGATGAATAGTTGCTGGCAAATCATCAGCTTCGGCAAGTTGCTTTTGGAAAGTTGCTAAATCATTCATTGCCGATGGTGTAAGGGTCGCAGTGGTTAATAATTCAAAATGAATATCATATTCGTCATCAAGAGCAATCGCAAGTTCTGATAATCTTTGTTTTAATTTGTTGTTTGCGGTTTCTTGAAGGCGGACAAGGTCTTTAAGTTGTATCCACGAAGAAAGAACTTCGCGGAGGGGTTCTGCATCAACTTTGTCTTCCCCAATAAATTTACCTTGTACAATGAATACGCTATTACTGCTGTCATCGATAACTATGGCATCAATTTGTTTGTCGTCAGCCCCATCCGTTATGTCAGCTTTTGTTTCGTTTTCGTCTTGAAGATGAACATTTCTTAGATACCAAGCAACAAATTTTTGGCCATCGTTTGGGAAGTTCTGCTGGTAGTAATCTTGAGAAATTTCTTCTTTGATTTTTTGATACATATTCCACCCCTCTTCAAAAATTGATGGTTCCAATATTCTTTTGTTTTTTTATTAACATAACGCTTCGCATAACCGGCTGGCAATGGAGCGCAGCGGAATTGCCAGTCCGAGTTGATGCGGTTGTTATGTTTCTTTTGTTAATTCTCTGAGTGTTTTCTTGTTAAAACAAACCTATCTTCATTAGGCCGATAATATCCTTTAACAAATTCTCTTTCTGTAAATCCCCACTTCTCATAAAGTCTAATAGCGCTGTCGTTGGTAGGGTCAACCGTTAAAAAACAATCAACTCCAATTTTGTCGATTTCCTTGAGCAATTCATCAAATAATTTGGTCCCAATACCTAAATCTCTTTTGTCTTGACGAACAAAAACCTTATGGACGCACCATTTCTTAGAAATACATGGAAAGGCAAGTATTGCTCCGATGACCACGTTGGCCTCTTTTGCTAAAAAAACAAGTGCATGTTCTACCCACAATCTCCAAACATGTTCACCATCTGGTATGAATTCAGAGTTTCTGTTTAATTTCCATGCTTCACGGTCGAGTTCAGCGATAGCAAGAAATTCAGATACCGTTGCTTTTTCATATTTAACCATGATTATTCCTTTTTTGGTGAAAATCAATTATCTCGCTCAACTCTTTTTCTTTCTTGTCCTTGTCAACTAATCTTTTTTCGATATACAATATCATAACCAAGCAACATGCAACACTGCTTACTATAGTTGCAATAGTACTAACAGTGCTTATAGCAAGAAGCATGGATATAATGAACATTACAAGGCCAAGAACCTGAAAATCAGAACCTAATTTTCTAAGAATGAATTTTCTTTCTGGGTTAAATATTGGGTTAATGATGGCATCATATAATTCGTGAGCAAATAGCAAGGCTGCGCTTGCTATTGTCATTAGTGTGCATACTATTATAGCAATGAAATTATTATACGGACTAAGTTTTTTTTCAAATAAAGCCGCTACTGATAGCAACACCATTGTAACGGATAATGCTGCCATAGTAGATGAAGCTCCTAAATTAGCTGAGTATTTGGTCATTAACTGGTCATCTGTGATAATCTTTTTAGTATATGCTAATTTTTCTATCTCGGGGTTGCGTATTATTTCTTTTTTTCTTATCAATTTAATAACTAAGTAATACAGAAAATAAAAGAGTAATGTAAATAAAATACACAACAGATTGATTGTATAAGCTGAATTTGTTCCGCCAAACAATGTTGCTTCATTTTGAAAAAAATCTAATAATTTTTCTATTAGCAAGTTTTGCCCTCAATCATATTTGAAACATAACGACTGAGCTCAGCCGCCGAGCGATAGCGAGGTCGGCTGCAGCGATTGGTTAGGCTCACTTCTTCACTTTGAATGTGTATGTCTCCTGTCCAAATGTCAATTGAATCATATCACCACTTCCGGGCCAGTATGAAGAAATTGGGACATAGACGTACATTCCATCCACTTCACCGCTGGAATCTCTCAAGACTATGGCGAGATTATTGTTGTGCCAGTAAACTTTCAGCGGTTCCAGATCTTCGATTTCCTGTGCCCAGAACTCCTTCGGGATTTCAGCGGACGAAGTTATTCCTGATTTATTGAATCTGATGACTGTATCCATCGCAGCACTGGCAAATCTTTCATCCAAGAGGTGCTCACTGGATCCTTCCGTTGGAGGTTGTCCGCCAGAGCAGCCGCATGCCAGGAGGCTTACTATTAAACATAGTGGCAATAAGCATCTAATCTTCATCCGCTTATCCTTCGTGAGCCTAACGATAAAGCTGAGCTGCGAACGAAGCGAGTCAGCTCCAGCGACCGGTTAGGCTTTTAATAAGTAGCTGTCCCTATTTTATTTCCATTTATTTTATTTTCCTTATTCTGTGCTAATGTCCTTTATTCCTCGATTCTGTGTTCCGTCCCCTACCCCACATATTACTCAACAAATATAACTCTCACAGCTCCTTTTAAATCTAGTGCATAATTAGACCATGTGATAAACAAACGGGGAGGGTTATCCATACCATCAAATATATGATTGCCTGTCCCAATAATATGAAAGCTCTTATCCTCATATTTTATGCCTGCTGCGTTAAAAAACTCAAATAACCTTTCTGAATGTTCTACACCCCAACAAGCAACTTCATCCTTCTTAAGCCCAACAAGTGATTTTATTGGGTTACTCTTAGATGTAAAAAACCATACTTTTTGATTCCAAGAATTGATTGCTTTCAAAACTTTACTACTTACTTTTACTTTGATAGTTTCAATTGTAGCCTGTTTCGTATCCTCTTGTTCCTCACTTACATCACTGGCTGATTTAATTGGTTCTATAGATTTCTTTTCTGCATTAATGGTTAACTCTTCAACCATTCCTGTAATTCCTTCAAGGGATTCCTCGACAGCACCACCAATGACGAAAATATTGTTTTCAACAGAAGTCACAGAATGGCCAGTGCGAGGCTTCTGCAAGGTAAGTTGTGAACCCCATGTATTACTTTTGATGTCATATACTTCTACTGAGTTTGTTGCGACCCCGTCTGCTGCACCGCCAATGACGTACAATTTGCCGTTGACTACGGAAGCTTGGGAACCTGTCCTTGCCTTTTTCATTGGGCTTAATGAAGACCATGTCTTTAGGATAGTGTCGAAAATATCAACACTTCCAGTTACATAGCCAGAGTTGCCAGCACCGGATCTGCCGCCACAGATGTATATTTTCGGCTGATTAACTGCAATTGCCGCTCCCTGTTTTGCATTTGGCATCGAGGCGCCATTACTCCATGAATCCTTTGCAGGATCATAAATTTCGCCTTTGTCTATCGCTTCTCTCCTATTACCAACACCAGTAATGCCACCGAACACATAAATATGGCCGCCAACTACTGCGACCATATGATTCCATCTTGCGGTAGACATTGACTTGACGTTGTTCCATGAATTCCGCTGAGTATCATATGCCTGAACAATGTTTGTGATACCGCTTTCATTTCGGCCACCGATAACGTATATCGTCTTGCCGACGGCAACGGCTGAAGTCATGCCCATGGATGTTGGCATTGATGCTTTTTGACTCCATTTGTCCTTCGAAGGATCGTATTCTTCTACAACTGCACTGCTCCGGCCTTGCTTGGAAAAGCCGCCAATAATGTAAATTTTGCCGTTAACAACGGCAGATGCAGATGCCATTCTCGGTGTCGGCAAGGACGCCTTAATAGCTGCCTGACTTGTTGCTGCAAGCAGCACAAATGAAACCGCGATAGTGAGAGATATAAGAAGACTATCAACTATTCTTTTCATTTTTCACTCCTCCCTTTTATTTTCCTTTTCTAATTGCACCAATAATCACCTCAAGAATCGTCATTGATATGGCACCTGCAACACCGGCATACCATATATTCTTTGTCTTGCCATAGACAACGAGACCAACGACGAGTCCAATAATACGGCTCATATTCTTTCCTCCTCTTTAACTATCGTATTTCCTAAGTTCAAACCTTTCTCTTGCATAGTCATTGAAACGAATAGTCACAGCGATTATATCGACAAGATCAGAAAATCATATTGTTTCTCCTTTCCTTGCTCGTAGTGATCGTTCATAGTATAAAGAATCTCTTATCGAACAGGCCATATGCTATTCACGGCAGTTCGATGCTGGTCAAAGACGGTTGCCCCTATCTCACGTGCACGACCGGAGTCAAATGCAATTCAGTAATATTTTGCCGGCAATAGACTGCCGAGCCGTTCGAGCCTTCCGTCTCACTAATCAACATTGTTGTTCTGCCTTGCTCTTCTTTTCGGGATCCAACGATAGAATTCAGCGGGGGGGGAATTACCACTAAACTTTATAAGCAGAATAAACTTTGGTTAACATCAAACTTTGAAAAAACTAGTCGCCCCCTGCCATCCGTTGCAACGATTTGTTAGACAGTTAATAGAACTGCATTTAGTTTCTAATTGCTTGTATATCAAAGACTTAAGTAAAGCATCTTCTTCTTTCTCATCTCAAAATGTCAAGAATAAAGATTTGTTCCCTTTTTTCAAACTACTTCCCTTGAGTGCCCTCCAGCAAAGTGTATAGCGACGGCCCAGTCATAATATCTCCACCGGAGGGAAATGCCTTGCCTGCATTAGGAAACCGGATAAGTTGCATTGCACCCTCACGATTCGTCACTTGGATGTTCTTATTGAAAACGAGGATGATTAACTTATGCCCGCCGTACAAGTTTTTGGGGGGTATTCGTATAGCTGTAGTGCGGCTCAGATCGGTTTCACTTAGGCCGAACCTGAAGATGTACGATGCTCCATCCTCTCGTCCTGGCAAGATGAAAGAGACGATACCCTTTTCGTCTGTCTTTGCCTTCTTCAATACTGGCAACATAGATACTTCGTCGTAATAACTTAGGATAATCTCTGTGTTGACAACTGGAGCGTTGTTATCAACCAGAACGAGGCTCACTTGTTTCTCATTGGTCCCGAGATTTAACGGCTCAACATTCACGGAGTAGGTCCTTATGTCGGGTGGCTCTGTGATGTCAGACGCTGGCACCTTTACCATTGGCACACTTGCACAACCAACTAACAATGCGATTGTGAACAGTGCCGTCATCATTACTGCGATTTTACTTTTCATTGTTTACCTCCTTATTTTTGGGTGGTGCTATTTGATCGCTTTTCCCCATCACATCCAAAGATTTTATTCCACCCATAATAAAACATCGGATATGATTGGACTAGGTATAATACCCATCTTCACATCACCTCCTTTTTTTACTGCCGTTCCGCCTAACCACAAAAATAACCTGCTCCTTGTCAGGTTCATTTTTCTTGTTAGGCTTTGCTTTACTTCGCCGTCTTTTTTTATTCTGGTTTACCAAATTATTGTGAATTCAATATTCAATGGCTACACCTTACTCTCTCTTATCTGATAAATATTATACCTTATAAAAACCACTCAAGTCAAGTAAAAAAATTAAAATGCTTGGAGAAATTCATTAGAAAACATGGGATGTGTCCCAATACTGTTCGGCACGATAATTGCTGTCAGGTTTCAAACTCTATCAGGAATAGTCAGGGAAACGACCAGGG
>JAHJJB010000071.1 GCA_018823005.1 Pseudomonadota bacterium
TACTTTTCCGGCTGCGCATTCACAAACCAATAGGCTGCCAGAGCCGCAACGAGAGTAAATATAATAATGAACCATCGTGCTTTTTTAATTACTTTCCAACTTTCTGATAAAGTCATATATAAATATTAATTATTTAAATTTTTCTGAGCTTGTCGAAGAATTAAAATTTTCCCATTTATTCTCCACATAATCTTTCATCTGCTTCTTAAACGCTTCCTTATCAAAAGTTAGAGCGTGGGCACGAATCATTTGCGGATCAAAGTCCTCACTTTTAAAGCGGACGATCACATCAGCCAGATCTTCCCAGGTCTGATTATCAAAAAACATGCCCGTCTCGCCTTCTTTGACAGTTTCAAGAGCTCCACCACGGCGATAAGCAATGACAGGGCGGCCGGAAGCCTGAGCTTCTATCACGGTAATGCCAAAATCCTCTTCTTGGGGATTGATAAAGGCCTGGGCTTCAGAATAAAGCTTGGCTCTGTCTTCATCAGACACACGGCCTAAAAATTCGATATTTGACTTTGCTTTCTCTTTAAGGGCTTTGAACTCTGGCCCGTCACCGTAAACTTTTAACGGCCGGCCCAATCTGTTAAAGGCATCAATAATAAGGTCAAAACGCTTATAAGGCACCAAGCGTCCACCCGCCAGAAAATATTCCTTAGGCTTAGATATATAAAACTTCTCCGCATCCACTGGTGGATAAATAAGATCGCTGTCTTGCTTGTAATATTTTGTAATCCGGTTCTGAACTAATTCGGAATTAGCAATATATCGATCGACTCTTTCGGCAGCCATTCTGTCCCACATCCTGATATTACTAAGAAAATATGGCAGAGTTCTTTTAACCACACTGGAATAACCCAGCTCTTTTATATATGAATGAGTATCGCTCCATAAATATCGGGTTGGAGTATGGCAATAACAAATATGCATAGTAGTCGGCAAGGTAATGACGCCTTTAGCAAAAGCGGTGTTAGAGGAAAGGATGACGTCATATTCAGTTAGGTCATATGATTCCACAGCGGTGGGCATGAGCGGCAATAGCCATTTGTACTTGGTAGCGCTAAAAGGAATTTTCTGAATAAAAGAAGTCCTTATGTCCTTATCATGGAAAGAAGGATTTGATTTTTTTTTATTATGCACCAAAACATAAGTCGGGGCGTCCGGCCAGATTTCCTGGAATGCGGCCAATACCTTTTCTGCTCCTCCGTCTTGGGCAAGATGTTCGTGAATAAGGGCGATTTTCATATTAGAGTGCTTCTCTTGATTTAACCATGGCAAATGGTGTTTTCACCATTATGTATATGTCGAGCCATAGTGACCAGTTCTCGATATAGTATGTATCAAGCTTAATCTCTTCTTGAAATTTCAGATCACTGCGGCCCGATATCTGTGCCATCCCGGTAATACCCGGTTTTACAGAAAAGACCTGCATATGTTTTTTATCATAATTTTCCACTTCCCGGGGTTGATGCGGACGCGGACCAACGATACTCATGTCCCCTTTAAGGACATTGAAAAATTGGGGCATTTCATCAATAGAAGTTTTTCTGATAAATGAGCCCACTTTCGTAACCCTGGGGTCGTCTTTAATTTTATAAATTGGACCTTCTTTTATACTTTGTTTTTCTATTAATTCTTTTTCTAGCTTCATGGCTTCTTCAGAATTGCCAAATTGCTTGCCGGTAGAGAATTCCGCTTTCATGGAACGAAATTTAAAGGTATCAAATAATTTTCCGTTTTTTCCGACTCTTTCGTTTCTATATATAATCGGCCCTTTGGAATCTGTCATAATGGCAATGGCCGCGATGATCATAAAGGGAGAAAAGATAATTATGAAAAACAGTGCGCCAATAATATCAATCAGCCGTTTTAATATTTTTCCCCATCCTTCCAAGGGAGTACGTTTAATTTCTATGACAGGAATGCCAGCCAGGGCCCTCATTTCTACATTAGAAGACTGGGCTTCATATAACCCGGCAGCAAAACGATAAGTAACATTATGCTCATTACAAAATTCGATAATTCGGGAACTTTCGTCTTTTGGTAAGGATGGATTGGCTTGTAATATTTCGTCAAAATCTTTAACTTTTTTTATCTTGGCGAGTTTGTCTTGAATTGGGCCGGTAAAGGAATCACATTTTTCTACAATTTGCATGCCCAAGCCTTTATTCTGGTTAATTTCTTTTTCAATAATCCGGGCCGTATTACCATCGCCGATCATAACCACGCGATGCATGCCAATACCGCGGGAAAATAGGGCTCTCTGAATATAGAGGACGATCATGCGCGCCAAGGTGACATAAACAACGGCAAATACCCAGGCCGCTAGAATGATAAACCGGGAAGAAAATAATTCCCGGTCAAAAAATGTCATGACAATAATTATCAAGACACCAATAGAACAGGCGAGGAAGATACGCTTCACCTCATCGATTATTCTGCGAGTACCTCTTAAATTATAAAGCCCGGCTAAAGCGAAAATCAGGATCATGATCAATGCTACCAACATCATGCTTAGCATGAAACTGGTCCAGGGCATTTCATAAATTACCGGCCTAAGTTCGGCAATGGTTTCTCCGAAACGCAAATAATAAGCAGACAGGCCTGCCAAAATTAGCATGAAGAAATCAATTGGTAACAAAACAACGCCGAAAAATAGTTCCGCTCGTTTTTTCATAGAAATATATTAAAGAAACCCCAAAGGGGCGCCCGCCTTCGCCCGAAGGCTCCGGCGAGCAAGGCCTAAGCAAACCTGTAAGCCGAATTCTGTCAAAGGATGATTATCTATCTTGGCCGGACATTGCTGCCCGGCTCATGCGAGCTACCATTCTGCAAAGCAGAAATCTTGCTCTTGCACCAGACAGGGTTTACCACGAACTACTGTCACCAGCAGCCGAGAGGGGGCTTATTCCCTCACTTTTCACCCTTACCCTTCGATACGCCCGTTAGGGCTACTCAGGGCGGTATAGTCTCTGTGGCACTTTCCCGAGGTTTAATAGGTGAACAGAAATCTATAGAATTTCTATTCAGCGTTTATATCCTGGTTCCCGTTAGGAACTGTCTTTTTTGAGGTGTTCGGACTTTCCTCCCCCCTTCGCCAAGGCTATGGGGGGCAATCATCTAGCTTACTTAGGTTGTTGTATACTACCCTAAACAGGTGTATTTGTCAAGTATCTGTGGATATCAAAAAGACCCGCATTTAGCGGGCCAAATATCATTATTTATTGCGTATGATTATCAAGGGCAATATTCACCTGGGCATCAGCAGCTGTATTTTTTTCTCTAGGAATATGAGCGAAAGTCACTTTACCGAAGTTAGGCAGTTGGTTCCAGATCTGGACGAATAGCTTACCTAGCTGGGGTTCTTTGATTTTATAATTTTGGTTGAGCTGTTCCACGACCAATTTGCTGTCCAAAAAGAAATCAATATCTTTAATATTCAAGTCTCGGGCTTTTTCAAGAGCTAAAATTACAGCCTTGTATTCTGCCTGGTTATTCGTGCCTTCGCCGATGTGGTCATTATACTCCCCCACTATTTTGCCGGACTCATCTTTTATTACGACTCCGATGCCAGCCGGACCAGGATTTCCGCGGGCGCCGCCGTCTGTAAAAATAATTGCTTTTTCCATTTTTGTTTTAAAAATTAATAATTTCTTTCATCCACATTTTATCAGATAACAGTTCCACCGGGGCTTTATTATCGGTAAATATATCATTTTTATAAGTTTTGTCTACTTTTCTTATATTCTCAGATACATAATTTGCGATTTGAGAGTATTCCGGATTATTAATGTTTTTTAACTTCCCTAAATCAATCTCAGTTGAAGAGGCTAAAACGACGTTACTTGTTTTATTATTTAAAGTAGTAACGTAAACATGATCATAAATTGTTTGCAGGCTGCCAATAATTCCCTTCATTAAACTGCTCTCCTGCGAATTAGAAACTATATTCATGGCTATTAATCCATCATCATTTAAACGACCTGAAATTTCAGAAAAAAATTCCCTGGTCGTAAGATGCCAAGGTATATATAATTCTTGTGAATATGCATCAATGAAAATCAAATCATATTTCTCTTTTTCTGAATATTTTACGAACATGCGGCCATCAGCGGCGATAATGTTTACTCTTTGGTCATCCAGATTAAAGTGCTCCTTGGCGGCTTTTATTACTCCGGGGTCGATTTCTACACCAGTCAACTGCATCCCTGGGAAAAAATGATTCAACTGTCGAGAAAGAGTTCCGCCAGCTAACCCAATAATTAATCCATTATTAACAACTTTGTTGCTTAAATACGGAGAAATAGATAAATAATCATAATATTTATTTGTCAGTATGTTTTCCGGATCATAAACTGACTGCGTCCCCATGCCTTCATTAACAGACAGAACCTTTGTCCCCTCTTTTTCCCGAACTTGAATATATTGATACATAGAA
>JAHJJB010000072.1 GCA_018823005.1 Pseudomonadota bacterium
TGCTCACGGAGCCGTTTATGGTATCCGCCTGTACAACATTTATCGACCATAAGGGGGCGTGTCGAAACCTTAAGACAAATTTTCTGCGGATCGCATACGCACCCATACCCAAACGGAACATATTTATGAGAATTACTATAAATGTCCCGGAATTCCTTATAGCAAAATCAATGCCTCAGCACTCTGTTCAGTTTCTGTATCTTTTTTAGCAAGTTTTGCGCCTTTTCAATATTCTTTTGCGCACGAGGGTGTTTTGGATTTAGTGTAAGTGTCTCCTCCCACTCGCTAATCGCCTGTTCGATCTGTTCATTTAAATAAAATTTAACGCCTTTTTTGTAATGGCTTTCAGCAAGGAGATTTTGTGTAGTTATCTTGAGATCCTTTACATCTCGATAGCCTGGATAAACCTTGCTGAAATATTTAATCGCTACATCGTAGTTCGTTTCAGCTCTTGCGATTTTACCCAACTGGTAATTCGATTCATTTAACAGATTCAGGGCAACTCTGTCATTGCTATTATACTTCAGGACACTTTCAGCCACTGCAATGGCATCCAGGTATTTTTTTACATTGAGAAGCTCCGCTCCCTTGTTGCGAAGCTCTTCAATATCGACCGTTTTTACAAGCGGTTCCTCTGATTCCTCATCCGGCAATTCCTGATCCTCCGGAGCTTGCCCGGGTGTCAAAGTTTCAAGTACGGGAATTTTGAGGCTCGTCCCAGGTACTAATTTGGTTTTCATATCAAGATCGTTGAAATAGGCTATAAAAAAATCCTTTTTCGGATCATTATAATATTTCTGTGAAATACCTTGAAGCGTCTCTCCCTTCATAACCCCGTGCTGAATATAATCCTCTCCTGTCAGCTTGTTTTTCAAGTAATCAAGTGCTGCCGCATGATCAGGATTGAATAGTAGTGTAAGCAGAAACTCTTTTCGGGCGGAAGCTCCGGCACCCTCCTGAAAATACGTCACCCCCCTTTTGAAATGATTTTCGGCAGCATTATCAGCCAGCTTTTGCAAATCGTCTATTTTCTTTACTGCTTCCCTGTCTGCCGGTGAAAAAACGCTGACTATCTTCCACATCTCGATCGCTTTCAGGATTTCTTCTGCCTTTTCATAATCTAATGCTTTATTTCTGTATACATCAGCTAACGATTTATCGGCAGGAGGTACAACTTCCTGTCTTTGTAATGGAGTCTTGGCTAATGATTCATCAACAGGTGAAACAAACTCCTGAGTTGACAACGGAGAGGAGGCGCAACTATTAAGAATAACAATTGTGAATAAGAACAAAAGTATCTGAAATATCCTCTGAATGGAATCTTTTTTCATTTGAGCGGCTCTTCAATAAAAACTGTAAGATTCTTTTCGAACTGGTTTAAATCAAAATCTCCATATATCATCGAACGGTTTACCCTATAGTTGTTTACATAAAACGCATTGCCGCCGCGATTAACAGTGAAACCTCCCTTATAGCCCTGTTTTTTAAGTAACGCGATCACTAAGTGATTAGTATCTCCAAATGGATATGCAAGATAATTCACCTCTTTGTTGGTTTTTATTTTAATTATCTCCGCCGCATCAATCAACTCTTTTTGGATTGCCTCAAAATACTCCTTAAAAGATTCTTTTTCTGTAGGGGTAGTCAATCTTCGATGGGTTTTTGTGTGACACTGAATGTCAATGTCGTTGTTGGCCATTTCATTAATGAGATTCCAGTCGAGGGTTCGTTTGCTTCCCGTAATTATTCCCGTATAGACAAAAAGCGTAGCGGGATACCCGTGCTTTTTAAGTATAGGGAATGCTATATCATAGGCGGAGCGCCAACCGTCATCAATGGTTATTACCACAGACTTTCTGGGAATCTGGATTTTGAAATCGAGAAAGTCGAATAACTGATCGAGCGTGATGACGCGATAACCTTTCTCTTTTAAGAGCTTCATCTGATCCTCAAATGCAGAAGCAGTGACTGTATTTTTGTCTCTCCTGGATTCAGAAAATTTGTGATATGTCAGGACCGGCACAATCTGATACCCTTTCATTGTGAGCCCGCCACGCTCATAATATTTGAGAGGTATGACCAATTTCTGCCCGGGAACGATAACTGTTATGTCGTTAAAATCTGATATCAGCCACTCCTTTGAAGAATCATCAAGGTATTTTGCGGCAAGAGATGACAATGTGTCGCCCTCCTGAACTGTGACCGTAACAAAGGATGTGTATACAGGCACATGGGTGGATTCCTCAACCGGTGTAACCGATACTTTGGGGGATACCTCAATAGACGACACCTGAGGAGGTTCAGCCTGCTGCCCGGCACAGCCCATCAGAAGAGCAATCATAAACATGAAATAATAAATGGTGAGCCTGTACCTCCCACAACTTGTACTTCTGTTCCTCACATTTACCTCCATTCAGCGTTTATTCTGTTCTGGAGAAAGCCGGCTATTGTATATCCGATGTTGAGACACTACTCGAGCATCCCAAGCACCTGGAAGATCTCGATCGGTTCAGACTTCCCTTTTACCCTCTGTGGAGGGAGGGGTTTTTGTGAGATCAAATCTCTCGTCAACTCAAACGTTTGGCTGCTGATAATGATTTCTCCCTGACCGGCCAAGCTGGCAAGACGCGAAGCAATATTGACATTATCTCCAATAACAGTGTACTCCATTTTAGTGTCGGAGCCGAGATTGCCGGATACCAGAACTCCTGAATTAATTCCGATACCTATTCTGGACAGAAGTTCATTCTTTCCACCCGCCCTCTCCCGCAAGTCCTTCTGTATAGCAATAGCCGCCCTTACCGCCCGTTCAGCATGGTCAGTCTGCGGAACAGGAATACAAAAGACCCCCATAACGGCATCGCCTATAAATTTATCAACATATCCCCCATTTTCAAGAATATGACTGGTAACTATACTGAAATATTCATTCAAATTCTCTACTATTGATTCGGGTTCCCGGGTCTCCGAATATGAGGTGAAATTTCTTATATCAGCAAACAACACCGTAGCCTCCAAACGTGTTCCCTTGAGCCAGTGAACTTCGGGATTTGAGAGGATCAAGTCTAATATCTTGGGACTTACATAGCGTCCGAAAGATTGCTGCGTTATTAATTTTTTCCAGAGTTCTTTGGACATATAGGTGAGTGCCAGCGCGAGATCACCGAATTCATCCTTCCGTGCAACATTGATTTTATATAGAAAGTTTCCTTTTCCTATCTCTTGTGTTGCACGAACAAGCTCGGAAATAGGACGTGAAAAACTAAAACCCAGCAGGATAGCTATTGCTATGCCTAAAATGACGATTAAAATGCTCAAAGTAAGGATGAAGATGCTCTCCTTGTGAATTTGGTGTTGAATAAAGTCAATAGAAATTCCTACATGAACGGTACCGATATTTTTGTGCTGAAAAGTTATGGGCCTGGATATGTTAAGTACATTTTCCCCGTCGGCAAGCTTATAGGTAAAGTAGCTGATATCACCTTCTTTTGTCACTTTGTAGTCATCATTGAATTTCTGCAAAGGCTTCCCTATTTGGGAAATATCTGTATGGGCCTTGATGACCTTATCATTATCAATGATGACTGCGTAAAAAAGTCCTTCTACTGCGGAAGCTTCCTTGATAAGCATGTTAAGAGAAAGAATATCGTCGTCAAGAATCGGAATACCTGCATTATTTGTGAAATAAGCGAGGCTTACTTTACCGAGCTTCACTGTCTGTGCATACAATTGTTCCTTTTGTCTTGCAAGGATTACAAAGCTCAGGATCAGAATAGTGAACCAGATGATGAAAATTATCGCGATAGAGAGTTTCATCTTGATCGGCATACGGAGGTCAGCAATCTTTCCCCTTAATGACTTGGGCAGCAGCTTAAAATTTTCTAGAGAGTCGACCGATATCCCGTAATTCTTCTTTATTGCATTTAGTATCTCTTCTTCTTTGGCATATCCCTGTGAAACAATAATCTGTCCCAGTTTCTGATTGCTCCACAGCTGAAGTTCCAGGGCTTTCTGAAGCTGGCTCAGCGAAATAATTTTTTCTTGCAGCAACATATCGCCTAACGGTATTTCCAACTTCTCCTTTCTAATACGAAAAGCATCAACTGTGCCGGATAATACCCGCTTTATTATTGTATTAATGCTTATTGACATGTTTGATAAGATCTCCTTTTCCCATCACGGTATTCATCAATGATATTAGGAGTATTTGGCAACGTATTAATTTGTTTTATATGAAAATAGATATGATGGATATCGTAAAAAATTAGCCACCATAAAGGTTTAGTAACCTCCATGGATGATAAATATCGGTACCTTCCGATAAATCATTTTCACAATGAACCCCGGAAGGTTAATGATAGTGTTGAATGATTTACTGAACTAACAAAATGAAATCACTTTTAACAAATATTCATATTATAATTTATAAGTCAAGAGGGGAATAGCCTCGGTTTTCAGCCCACATCGAAGATGTAAGGTTCTGAAGATACGATTATTTGGAAAATCAACAGTTCCGTGAATAAGGATTACCGATTGCAAGAATGGATCTCTGTCAAAATTGCCGTATGCTTTGTTTAAGGAAGCACTGTGAATTCTCAAAGTGTTGAATAATCTTTAGCACCGTAGAATTCTCTGACTCTTGTTCGGTAACATAGAAAAAAATGTTTGTAATTACAATTATTAATGTATATAAAAGGGACTGTTTATATAGAAAAAAGAATATGTAGGTGCTCAACACACTTCAGGGATTTATTCTTCAAATACGGCAAGACAATATATAGTGAATTCGGAACTAACCTTCATGTCCGGGGCAGTCACAACGAAGAATGGGGATAAAGGAGCCGGGAGCCAGAATAGACATGGCACTGTTTTTCTTCTGTATTCTGACTCCTGTATTCTCATATAAATTAAAAAAAGAGAGCGGATTATTCTTATACTATGAAACGATCAATTATAAAAAGTACCGGCAGGTATGTTCCCGACAGGCATGTCACAAACGAAGAACTATCCGGATTGATAGAGACTTCAAATGAATGGATTGTGCAACGCACGGGCATCGAAGCCAGATACTGGGTCAGGGAAGGTGAGGATGTCGGGACATCGGATCTTGCATATGAGGCTTCAATCATAGCATTGGAAAGAGCGACCTGGAATCCGGAGGACCTTGATTTAATTGTATTTGCAACTATGACACCCGACGTGAACGTGCCGGGTTCGGGCGTATTTCTGCAAAACCGGTTGGGTGAGAAAAACGTGCCTGCGCTCGATATCCGTCAGCAATGCACCGGGTTTCTGCATGGACTGGAGATCTGTGATGCCTATATCAGAAGCGGAAAAGCACAGAAGATCCTTCTGGTAGGGGCTGAAGTCCAAAGCCGGTACATAGAATTAACAACCGAAAACCGTGATACAGCGGTGATCTTTGCCGATGGCGCCGGTGCTGTTTGTATTGAAGCTGTTGAAACCAGTGAGGAAGTTGGAATTATAGCATCGATTCTCCACGCCGATGGAAAATATTCAGGAGCATTGCGTGTCGGATTACCTGCCCGAAAATCCGGACAGGCAATCAGTCCAACCGTAATAAAAAACAAAGAGCATTTCCCTTATATGGATGGGAAGGCCGTATTCAAAATGGCTGTGACCCGCCTGCCGAAGTTAACAGAGGAACTGCTGGCAAAAGCACACATGAAAATTGAAGACCTGGATATGATTATACCCCATCAGGCAAATCTGAGAATAAACGAAGCCTTCAGAGAACGGATGAATATCCCGGAAGAAAAAATTTATAACAATATTCAAAGATATGGAAATACAACAGCGGCAACCATTCCTATTGCTCTTGACGAACTCATGGAAAAAAACATGCTGAAACCAAAGGACACCGTAATGTTCATCGGCTTAGGAGCGGGATTGACATGGGGCGGTGTGATCTACAAGCTGATATAACAGCTTTTCCAAAAGATAACCCCCTGTATTTTTTGGTGGTCTCAACGGGATTCGAACCCGTGTTACCGGCATGAGAGACTGGGAATTTTATGAATCTGCTTACAGATAAGTTAGATGTGCTGAAAAAGAGGCATTATGGTGACCGATCACCCGGGTTAATCATCTGCAGTTCCGATATAAGTGCCGGCCTCTTTAAGAGCGGTTACCATCTCATCAGGAGTAATAATGGCGGCATCATAAACCACCGTGTTAATCTCCCGTGATTCCCGGAAACCATTCTTTACATCTTTGACGCCATTCAACCCTTCCAGGGCTGATTTGCCTACGTCGTATCATCCGACATAAAACACGATTTTAGAAATAGAGGGATTCCCCCGGTCGATCTTTCCTGCCCATGCTGAACCTGCAATCAGCAAAGAGATAAATATAGTCAACCAGACTTTATAATTAATAGATCTTTGCATAACATTCCGTTATCAGTTAGAGGCCGAGTCATCAGCAATAAACAGCGCAGCTAATTTTTGCCTGGCGTATCTTTTTGTCCTGTCAGGCTTTTCTTTATATAACCCGGAAGATTGGTTGTGATGGATTTGGCGCCTAACTTTTTAAACCTTCGTGCTGTTTCAGGATCGTCAACAGTCCACACATGGTATTCAAAGCCTTCGCTCAATATCTCCTTAATGAAAGAGTCGTCAATAAGCTTGTGGATAGAACTGAATCCATCAGAGCCTGTTTGCCTCAGAACATCAACCACACTGTTAAAAGAAGGTTCTATTCTGCCCGAAAACTTATCCCTCTTAAAATCTGACAACCAGAACGCTTTTATTCCCGGATCTTTTCTCTTGAGATTACGTATGACCTCTTTATCAAAAGAGATCACGATGACCTGATTTTTTTTCAATCCCGCTTTGGCCACTTCTTCAAACAGCCTTGGCAGAATTTCTGATCCGCTTTTGATTTCGACATATATTTTTTTCCCGTCAGGAATGGTTGCAAACACCTCTGAAATTGTCGGAATTAAAGTTCCCTTCCATTCTTCTCCAAACCATGCCCCGACATCCAGCTTATGCAGTTCCTCCAGTGTCGTATCTTCAACAACCTTCTTAACGCCTGACACTCTTTTTGTGTCTTTGTCATGTATGCATGCAATCTCCCCGTCTTTCGTGAGGTAAAAGTCACCCTCAATCGCATCAGCATCCTGCTCCCAGGCAAGTTTAAAGGAGGGTATAGTGTTCTCCGGTGCATATTTAGATGCACCACGGTGTGCTACTATAATGGGATCCACCTCATTAACAGATTCTGATTGCCGGATCGGAGGGTTTGCATTCTCTTTGACTTTAATTTCAGATAATCCTTTCTGCGGATTCAGTAAGAAAAAAACAGGGCCGTTAAAAACATTGCCAGTTCAATCACCCTCGTATTCACGTTTTGCTTTCCGGACCTCATTCCCATACACGTCCCTGGAAATCTTTTTTGCGCGGTAGTCCTGCTTAAGATCACGGATTTTATTTCCATAATTTTCCTTGAGATCCTGAACTATTCTCTTGTAATCGGCTTTGCTTATTTTTTCAGCCTTATATGCCGATTTTGCTGAGGCAAGATTCCATTTGACATGCTCGGGTTTGCCGGTGGTGTCTGATGAAGCAGCTCGGGGTTTTTCTGTTTTTTCTGATACCGTTTTCGGCTGTTTTGCCCCCCCCTGCGACATCCCGGCCGTTCCTGATTTTTTAGTCTCAATGACAGTGGAATCCGGTGGGCTGCTCACCGTTTCATCCCTTGTTTCATCATTCATCGCGCGGTAAAGCATTAATCAGCCAAGAATAACGACAATAGCGGCCAGTACATACAACGCGTATTTCGGGATGCCGCCGGGTAAAGAAATGCCCGGCCGGGAAGAACTCGATTGTGGCATACAGTGATGCATACCGCCGTAAGGAAACAGCAGTTCGCTTCCCTGCTCGCCGGATACAGCAACGCTCTCAGGTATCAGCCGGGGTGTCGAAAACCGGGGAATGCTGTATATGCGTAATGCCTGTGGAACACCTTTGAGCTCTTTAAAGCCGACCTCCTGTGCCGGAACCTCGGCTTTGTTCATGGCCATGTACACGGCTTCGCTCAGGTAAATCTCGTCGGCGGGAGCAATCCCTTCAATTCGCGACGCAACATTAACGGGTTCGCCGAAAATATCATTCTTTGTAACTCTCACTTCACCCAGGTTTGCTGCCACTCGTATATGTATGCGCTTATCTTCCGGTGCATTCAGATTATACTCATGCATTGCATCCTGCAGAGCCATGGAACAGAGCATGGCATCGGTGGGTGAGCGGAAGGTGATTAGCAGCGCGTCGCCAATGCTTTTGACTACAATGCCTTTAAATCGCTTTATCAGCGGCAGCAGGGTGCTGTCAAAAGTCTGCAAAAGATGAGCATTTTCGGCTCGCGACTGCCGGCTCGTCGTGGCCGTAAAGCCGGCGATGTCGACAAAAAGTATCGTAAGATTTTCAGTTTTTATATCCATACACCCAGATTTTAACGAGGCCGTCAATTATGAAAACTTTTTTTATGGGATGTTGTATAGCTCAATAGTGATTGTGTGTCAAACATGCAATTTAATTGGTTTTCATCCGGTAATGGCCACTTTTACATAAACATAACCGCCGCTTTTATAACCGAATGGTTTTAATACATGATGGTAATTACTGAAAATTCCCTTGCAGAATGTCTCAAATGTAATTTTATAAGGTTTTTCCTGCTGAGGGTCGACATCAAGAA
>JAHJJB010000073.1 GCA_018823005.1 Pseudomonadota bacterium
CGTACCGAGGGCCTTTTCCAGGTTAGTGGCCCGTACCAATGGGCTCGGACGCCAGATGCTGTATATATTGAGAACTGGTTCAGGAATATCGATCCAGCGCTGGGTGCTTACTTCCTGTTCTATTAGATTCATTGGGAAAACAGGCGCCAGCATCTCAGGGCCTATCGGTTTTCCGTCCGGGCCAAGGGGTGGATTCAGTTTAATATCCGCAAGGATATTGTACCATTGGCGCGGCATCTCATTAGCCGGCAGTAAAATCGCTTTCGATTGCATTGCAGATCCTCCTTATCATTTTTGTTAGCCTCGCCTGAAAAATAAAAAAGCCCTCTGCATTTGCAGTGGGCTTAAGTTGGCGGCTTTCTTTTATTAACAGGTCACAAACAGCGCACCTCATGCCCACTGTCGGGACCACCACCAGTTAAGATCGGTTGTTGGACTAACAGCCACAGCATACTGATTTATATTAAGGTTAACGCCTGTTTTCTGCATGGCCTTTAATTAAAGATACAGTGTTTATTTGTCAAGTAAAAAGTAAGCACCTCTGCTGTTTCAGGTCAACCCGGAGGATAAGAAAAAAAGGCGGACCACAGGGAATTTCAATCAGCAAAATAACACATGGATATCAGTGCAGTGTCATATTCATTAAAATATGCGTTGCATTTTAACAATCTTGTCATATATGTTAAGCTATAATAAGAAGTTATATTTATAATACAACGAATATACAGGAGAATTAAATATGAGATTCGGGGGAATATCTTCTATGATCTTAAATTGCAGAAATATAAAACTGTTGCTCTTAGTCATATTGTTCTGTTTATGCATAGCGCCGGCAATTGCTTCTGCATCACCTCAGAAAGACATTGCCGTTCTGCCTTTTAAAAATGTATCGGGAAATTCCGGGTGCAAAATTGAATACGCTGTGACAGAAATGCTGATAACGGAACTGGCAAAAAACAAAAGCTTTCGCATCGTGGAGCGCCAGAGACTGGAAGATGTTTTGAAAGAATCAAAATTTCAGATGTCAGGTTTAAGTGATTCAAACAACGCCATAAAATTCGGCAGACTGACCGGCGCGAAATATTTAATTGCCGGGAATATAACTCTGTGCTCCTCTGAAGAATCTCAAAGCAGTTTTATTGTGGATTTTGGGAAAAAAAAGGCGAGTGTTGAATTGGTGGTCAGGATAATAGATCTTGAAACCGGCATAGCAACCGGCGGAGCAGAAGGAAAAGGAAGTTCCGACCGCAGTTCCACCAGTTTCGCCCCATCATCTGTCGGTTTGCCTAATATCTTTGACAGTTCAAAATCGGTCGGTACCGGCACAACAAAGGCTGAAAAAGATGACCTCCTGATTGAAGCAGCTTCAAAAGCAGTAATCGAGTTGAATGAAAAGATTAAAGCTGTTTTCCCCCTGGAAGGTTACATAATCAAAAAAGACGGCCAAATCGTTATAATTGACATCGGAAAGGGCATGATTAATACGGGCTCGCGCTTTGAGGTTTTTCAGGTGGGAGAAGAACTTATTCATCCTGTTACAAAGAAAAAGATAGGACAAGAAAAAAATAAGGTTGGTGAAATTACAATAGATAAAA
Organism: Pseudomonadota bacterium; assembly: GCA_018823005.1. Taxonomy (GTDB): domain Bacteria; phylum Desulfobacterota; class Desulfobacteria; order Desulfobacterales; family RPRI01; genus RPRI01. The sequence goes on from JAHJJB010000073.1 coordinate 1,596, forward strand.
TCCATGATGAATTTTCGTACGGAAAAATAACTTCAAGCACAAAGGAAATAGCTGTTGGCAACACAATTGTATTGCTGAAAGACTGATAGAAAGAGACCGGAGATAGGGAGAAAGATTCAGGGTGCAAAGTTAAAAGAAAGAACCTTGAGCCTGGAGTCAGGTTCCGGTAACGACATAAATATACAGCTCGCGGGGGCCGTGGGCTCCGTGAACCATTGTGGCTTCTATATCGGCTGTTTTACTCGGGCCGGTAATAAATGTCATGCAGTTTGTGAGCCCTTCCCCGTTTTCCTTCAAATCTTCTTCAAAAAGAGCGTAAAGCTCTTTGAAGTCCGCAATAACCTGCTCAAGTTTTATAACCGCCACATGAATCGAAGGAAGAAGAGAGACGACACGGGCATGACCCGGCCTTGTCTTCATAACAAGGGTGCCTGTTTCGGCAATGCAATAGTCGGCTGATGTAATGCCGATGAAAGAACCGGCCGATTCTTTTATAAGCCTGTCTCTTTCGGTCTTCCCGGCATCCGGTTGATTCGAAAAGATCATTTTGATATTGCGTTTCCGGAGAATATCCCCGATATTCATCTCCTCGATAAGAGGATGCTTCCACAATGCAACACTCTTTTCATCCCCCCATTCCGGCTGCTTTTCAAAGGCAAGTTTTACTATCTCCTGCGCCGCCTCCGGTAAGGTTTTGACGGGTATTACATTAAGATTTATAAGCTTTGCCGCATCAATCATTTTTTCAAGCAGCTGAATCCTTGAAGAATGAGGACGGTTGCTGATTCTGTCAAGGATAAGCACCGATTCTTCAATCGACTCTTCATCGGATTTCGGGCAAAACAGATCCGGACGAGGCTTTTTCCCGTCAAAACAAAGAGCCTTTCTTATCTTGTTTATAAATTTTACCTGCCCATTATCGTTCATTTAACTCTTTTTTGTTTTTCAGATTTCTTCCATTGCAGCATAAAACTTTCCCGAGCCGGAAGTTTCATGTCACGGCTGTCGGTCCATCCTTTCAGGAAAAACGGAAAGCTTGAAATCATGCCCTCTTTACCTGTAAAAAGTCTCAATCCTTCCCGGGAAAGATTAAGCATCGCATCATAAGCCCATCGTCGCCGCACAATCTCCGACCATATGCCGTACAGTATCTTCTCTCCGGTATTTTCCCTTTTGACATTCCATTTTTCATCCCCGTCGGCAAGCTTTGCCCGCAGCAGAAGAAGCATCCGCGGAAGGTCTATGTCGACAGGACATGCATCCTTGCAAGCGCCGCACAGTGTCTCTCCCAGGCACAAGTCTTTAGCCCTGTTTATTCCGACAAGAAGGGGCGTCACAACAGCACCGACCGGGCCTGTATAGGCATATCCATACGCATGCCCTCCGATCTCACCGTAGACCGGGCACATGTTGAGGCATGCTCCGCACCTTATGCAGCAGAGCATCTCCCGAAATTCATTATCTGCAAGTATTTTTGTCCGGCCGTTGTCTATTATTACAAGATGGAATTCGTCGGGCCCGTCCGCCTGACCGGAGATACGCGGCCCGCCAATATAGCTGACATAGCCTGCCATCTTCTGGGCTGCCGCCCCTCTTGACAGGAGCCTGAAAAGGATATCGTGATCGGAAAGCCTTGCCGTTATCCTCTCCATGCCCATGAAGGCGACATGCACTTTAGGAAGAGTCGTTGACATGCGGATATTGCCCTCGTTTGAAACAACGGTAATATGGCCTGTTTCGGCGCAGGCGATATTGCAGCCTGAAATACCCATTCCGGCGGAAAGAAATTTTTCACGCAGCGCTTTTCTTGCAGCCCTGGTCAGGGTTTCAGGATCGGTCGTATATGGTATGTTCAGCTTTTCCGAGAAAAGAAGACCTATTTCGCTTCTTGTTTTATGAATTGCAGGCGCAATGATATGGGAGGGGTGTTCACCAGCAAGCTGGATAATATATTCCCCGAGGTCTGTTTCGGCAACCTCTATATCGGCAGCAGCAAATGCATCATTTAAGCCTATCTCTTCCGTAATCATCGACTTGCCCTTGACCGCAAGCCTGACATTATGCTTTTGGGCTGTCTCAAGGCAGTATGTTACGGCAGCATCTGCGTCTTCCGCGAAAAAAACATGACCTCCCCTTGAGCGGATTTTATCGGCCAGAAGCTCAAGAAGAACATCCAGATTTTCTATGGCATTCATCCTTATTTCGTGCGCCTTCCGGCGAAGTCCGGGGCCTTCCGGAAGATTCCTGTATGCTTCTTCCGCGCCTCTGCCAAGGCGCATCTGAAGGTTTGCAAGGGCTTTCTGTAAAACAGGATCGTTTATTCCCTTTATTGCTTCTTCCCTGTAATTTTCAGTAGCTATCCTGGTCATTTTATATGCTCTGACCTGCAAGAAGCTGCGCTATATGCAGTGTTTTAACCGGTAATCCCCTGCGGCTCAGCATACCCTGAATGTTCATCAGGCATCCCATATCACATCCGGTTACTATCTCTGCATTCGAATCGATTATGTTTTTAACCTTATCTTCCAGTATTGCGGTTGAAATTTCAGGATACTTGACAGAAAAAGCCCCGCCGAATCCGCAGCACTTGTCGGAATCTTTCATCTCGACAAATTCGGCGCCTCTGATTTTCCTTATAAGTTTTCTTGGCTGTTCTTTCACGCCTATTCCGCGCATCAGGTGGCATGAGTCGTGATAGGTTATCCTTCCGTCATATCTTGAGCCGAGATCTTCCAATCCGAGGACATCAACCAGATACTCGGTAAGCTCGAATGTCTTCACTCCGATGCCTTTCGCCCTCTCAAGCAGTTTTGCGTTATCCCTGAAAAGCTCCGGGTAGTGATTCCTCACCATGTTAACGCACGAGCCTGACGGACAGACTATGCATTCAGCTTCTCCAAAAACCTCCATAAAATGCTCTGCCGCCCGCTTCGCCTCTTTCCTGTATCCCGAGTTGAAGGCTGGCTGGCCGCAGCATGTCTGTTCCGCGGGACATTCGACTCCTATTCCGAGTTTATTGAAAATACGCACCACGGCAAACCCGACTTCCGGAAAGATTCCGTCAATAATACACTGGATAAAAAGGGTGACTTTCTTGTTATAATTCATGGAAGAAGTTTTCTCTTGATGGAAAAGTTAAACGAGCAGATATTTCTTCCTTATCTCTTCATTTTCCCGCAATTCCCGGGATGTCCCATGGAAACGGATTGCTCCGTTATCTATTACATAGCCTCGGTCACTTAACTTAAGCGCAACTTTCTGGTTTTGCTCGGCCAGAAGAACTGTAAGGCCGCTTGCTTTCAGGCGCAATATCTGCTCTTCAAGCATTTTTACTATAAGCGGGGCAAGTCCTTCAGTCGGTTCATCAAGAAGAAGAAGGTCGGGGTCTGTCATAAGCGCCCTTGCAATTGTAAGCATTTGCTGTTCCCCGCCACTCAGGAAACCGGCCTTTCTTGATGCAATATCCTTTAAGGCAGGGAAAAAATCATAAACCCTTTCCTTATTCCATCCGGCCTCTTTATGGAATTTCCTTTCAACTATCTCAAGGTTTTCCTCAACCGTCAGGTCCGCAAAAACGCGCCTGTCATCAGGAACAAAGCCCATGCCCTTTCTCGCAAGAATATAAGGCTTCTTCCCGGTAACCAGTTCCCCCTTAAACCGGACCGTCCCTTTTGAAGGTGGCGTAAGGCCTATTATGCTTTTCATGGTCGTGCTTTTACCTGCTCCGTTTCTTCCCAGCAGGCAGACAATTTCACCTTTTTCTACAGTTATGGAAACCCCGAAAAGAATATGGCTAAGACCGTAGTATGTATCAATCCCTTCAACCTCAAGCATCATGCCTCACCCCCCAGATACGCCTCTTGAACTTCTCGGTTGCTGCGGACAACATCAGGGGGTCCCTCGATAATTGTTCTTCCGTGTTGCATAACCATGATTTTATTTGCAATCGAAAAAACAAGCTCCATATCATGCTCGCAAAAAAGGATTGTAATGCCTCTTTCACGTGAAAGGCTCTTCATAAGTTCAAGAGTTGATAGAGTCTCTTCAGGCGACATGCCGGCTGTCGGTTCGTCCAGAATCAAGAGTTCAGGCCTGTTCCCAAGGGCGATCGCCATTTCCAGCACTTTCTGATCTCCGTGCGACAACGACCCGCTGATCCTTTTCGCCTTTTCCGACAATCCCAGGCTTTGTATTATCTCTTCTGTTTCGGCCACAGCAACATTTTCGGCTTTTGAAAAGAGATTGAACGTCCTTTTATTGTAAGAGATCACAGAAACCCTGACATTTTCAAATACGGTAAGCCTTGGGAAAATATTGACAATCTGAAAGGACCTGCTTATCCCTTTCCGGCAGATCTCGTATGGAGGCATGCCTGCTATATTCTCATTGTTGAATATTATTTCACCACTGTCCGGATTTAATTGTCCTGTCACAAGGTTAAATAGAGTGGTTTTTCCTGCACCGTTCGGCCCGATAACAGCAACCACCTCGCCCTTCTCCACTTTAAGCTGCGCGTCATTCACTGCCCTGAAACCGTCAAAGGATTTTTGAACATCTTTGACCAAAAGCATTACTTCTCCTCCCGAATGGTTTTCATACCGTCTGTTTCAAACTTTTCCTGAAAAAATCCAAGTACTCCCTGCGGCAGAAAGAGAATTAGTAACATCAGGACAATTCCTAGGATCATTGTCCAGTATTCGGTGTATATACCAACGAAAGTTCTGAGAAGAACGATAATGGCAGCTCCGAGCATTGGCCCCAGAAAAGTGAACCAACCCCCGAGAAGGCACATGATTATTATTTCAAGGGAGAGTGTCCAGAACATCAGTTCAGGAAAGACACTCCCCTCAATTACAACAAAAAGTGAACCCGAAACCCCGGCAAAAATCCCGGCAATTACCATGCCTGTGAGCTGAATACGTTTTACATTAATACCAACAGCCTCGCTCCTTTCTGGATTATCACGGACAGCCTGAAACGACCTGCCAAAAGGAGAATTGACAATTCTGAACATGATGACAAGACAAAGCGCCGTTACTGCAAGCGAAAAATAATATGCGCCTCCTGTTGAAGAAATAAGATCCGGAACCGAAATCCCATGGATGCCATCATCCCCGCCTGTAAAAGAATACCATCTGAAAACAACTGCCCAGACAAGGGAACCAAGGGATATTTGAAGCATTCCGAAGTAAAGCTTTGACAGGCGGACACAGATAAGGCCTATTACAAGGCTGAAAAGAGCAGAGACAAAGGGAGCGGCAATAAAACCCAGCCACGGTGAAAGAGATGTTTTGGTAATGAAAAGGGCGACGGTGTAAGCTCCGATTCCGTAAAAAACGGCATGATGAAACTGATACATGCCTCCGAGCCCCAGCACCATATTGAGACTTACGGCAAGCAGACCGGTAGCAAATATGAGCGCAAAAAGATAAACCTGAAATCTTGGTAGATACCGGGGCACAAACAAAAGCAAAACAAAAACCGCAAGCCCCAGGAATAAAGCTTTCCAGGAAAATTTCTTAATCAAAACCGGATTCCTTCACCAAGTTGATTTAAGCAGCCCTTTCGGGCAGAAAAGTAACACTATCACGACCACAACATACGGGAAAACGATAGCAAACTGCGGCCAGACAAGGATTCCGATTGAATCTGTCAGCCCGAAAATAAGAGCACCAAGCAACGCGCCCCAGATGTTTCCCAGCCCGCCCATGATAACAATCAGAAAAGCCTCTATTATAATAGCATGATCCATCCCCTGTCTTATGTTCTGAGTCGGAGCGACGAGGGCTCCTCCAAGACCGGCAAGGAAACAGCCTATTACAAAAACAGCAGCAAAGATCAGGCTGACATTTATACCCACTGCCCCGACCATCTCCCTGTCAACTGCAGCGGCTCTCGCAATTTTTCCAATTCTGGTCTTATTTGTCAGAAACCATAAAGCAAAAGCGACAACAGGGCCTATTATTATCAATAAAAGGTTGTACCGCGGAAACGGAAAGCCGAAAATCGTAAAGAAACCCTGGAATGCGGATGGGAGATCAACGCATCTGTAATCCGAACCCCAAATCATCTTGACGAGGTCGCCGAACACAAGCGTGATTGAAAAAGTGAAGAGAAGGAGCATAAGATGCTCCCTTTCATAAAGATGCTGAAAAAGTCCCCGTTCCACGGCAAGGCTTATCAGGGCCACAGCCACGGGGGACAGGATAACAGCTATCCAGAATCCTGCCTGCCCTCCTCCAAAGAAAAGATTGACCGAGTACATTATAAACGCACCAATCATGTAGAGCGACCCGTGAGCTACATTCGGAATCCTCAGCACGCCCAGAATCAGACTCAGTCCTGACGCCACGATAAAAAGAATTGTTGTTCTACTCAATCCGACAAGGGTCTGCTGGAACAGGGCAGAAAGGGTAATGTTCGAAGCAAAATCCATAAAATACCTATTTTACTCCTCTTGCCTTCTTGATATCTTCAATGCTTGGCATTACATCCTTTCCCGGGATGGTCACAATGTCAGTTGCTATAAGATAATCATAACCTTCCACCTTCTTTGTAGTCCCCATGAACATGGGAAACATCACCTGGTGGTCGAAGGCACGCACCGTAAGTTCTCCTATGGGGCTTCCGATGCTCATCCCTTCAAGGGCGTTAATGAATTTTTCGGTATTGATTTCTCCGGCTTTTTCATACGCCTTTGCAATGAAGTTGGCCGTAATATACCCGTACAGGGCGCCAACTTTGGGATATCTTCCGTAGGCATCCTTGAAATCTTTTACAAATGCCTTGTTTTCTGGAGTATCAGGAAAGTAATAAAAATAGTTTGACGTTCCCAAAACACCTTCCGGGGCATTAAGACCCAGAGGGGCAAGAGTCGACATTTCTGTTGCGGTGTGCATGTAGAAAGGAACGCTCTTGTTGAAACCGGTTGCTGCTGAAGCCTTTAAGAAAGGAACACAACCCGCTCCGCCTGTGGCAATAATAACCGCATCCGGCTTGGCCGAAAGCATGGCGGTTATATAGGGAGTGAAATCGGGTTCGCCTACCTTCCACCACGACTGGCCGAGAAGCTCAACATCGGGCCTGAGAGTCTTGAGATGGTTCCATACACTGTCTGCGATTGCGTGACCATACTCGTAATCATCCCCGGAAATCCAGTATTTTTTATAAGGTTTTTTTGCCAGCCCGGCGGCTCCTGCCTTTCCGGCCATGGCCGTGTTTTCGTTCATTGAAAAAACATAACGATTCCCCTTTTCACCGGTGATTTTTTCGCTCTTTGCAAAAGTCACTAGGAAAGGTATCTTTTCCTTTTCACAAAGATCGGAAATCGCAAGAGTAAGACCGCTGTTTATAGTACCCATGAGAATATCGACATTTTCCCTCATGATAAGCTCTTTTGCCGCGCTTAAGCCGATATCAACCTTGAATTTGTCATCCCTTGTCACAAATTCGATCTTTTTCCCGAGTATTCCTCCTTTTGCATTGATCTTGTCCGTTGCAAGCTTGAAGGCGTCTCTGACATCATTCGTGTATGTACTCGCAGGACCGGTATATGTATCAACGATACCGACTTTGATTGTATTTCCCGCCTGCGCCGCTGTTCCGGTCAACAGAAAAGATAGTACCATTGTCATACAGACTGGAAGCCACATTCTTTTTTTCATAACAACCTCCTTTATTAATTAAATGGTTTGTATATAAAGATAGAGTTTCCTGTTTTCACGAGGTATTCATTATTAAAATTATTTAAAAAAGGCAAAGGCTTTATGGCTGGAAAGTCATGTTATTTTTTGGACAAGGTTTCCTTGATAAAAAAGCTCGATAAGAAAGCTATGATTCCACAAAAAAAGAGCACAAGAAAGGCGTTTTTATAACCCTCAACCGTGAAAACCCCTTCGATACGGCCCTGACGCTCAAGAATATATCCAAGCACCGGCTGAAAAACGGCTCCGCCCGCAAAAGGGAATAAATTTACAAGCCCTATGGCAGTCCCGGCCATCTGAACGGGGAAGAGCTCTTTAGTTGCCGTGAACCCTATGACCACTATCGCACTTGAAAAGATCCCAAGACCGAGACAGAGCGTGTAATGCCCGAAAACGGAGATTCCTTCGGTTTGAAACGCCATAAAATACGTAATCACAAGAACAACCGCGCTCGAAATAACTATAACCGGTTTTCGCCCGCGGAATAGGTTATTGGACAGGTAGCTGAGCAGGGGGCTTCCTATCACCATACCGATGGCAAGCATGGAAAGGATACGTCCGGCTTCCGGCTTGGTCATCCTGTATACCTGCATCAGATATGGCCCGCCCCAAAGCCCTCCGAATGAAAAAAATATTCCGCAGTCAAAAAAGAACCATACTGCAAGAGGCCAGAAAGAAGGAGAGGCTATAACTTTCTTAACGCCTTCTGAAAGCTTAATCGATTGCGTCCCGTCTCCGATGTGCTCGGCAGGAGACGGCCATCCGCGGTCTTCAGGTTTGTCATATACAAAAAACCATATCAGTACAGCCAACAGGAGAGTCAGAATACCTACAAAAATGAATGAAAATCGCCAGCCTATCCATCCGCTTAAGAGTGCAAGTGGAACCGTGGCTGTGAGCGAACCAAGACCTCCCATGGCCATGAGAATCCCGGTCATCATTGCAAACTCTGTTTTCTTAAACCACTCGGCAAGAACCTTCATGGTAGCCACAAAAAGCATTGCTATTCCTATCCCTACAAGCGTTCGGCCCAGTATAGCCAAAGAAACCGAAGTTGCAAATCCAAGGATAACAGAACCTGCAAACGCGATAATGAAGAACAGCGTGATTGTCTTACGGGGACCCCAGGTGTCCGAGAGAAGACCTGCCGGAAGCTGCATCAGGGCATAGGGATAAAAATATGCCGCCGACAGGAACCCTATAAGGGCTCCGCCGGCGTTTAAATCCTTCATCATGTCAACGGCAACGACCGCAGGACAGAGACGGTGAAAATAGACAAGCACATAGCCGAACGCGAGAATCCAGAAAATCACCCAGCGATAGCTAAGTGCTTTACGAAGCTTCTCGTCGTTGTTTATTTCCCGTTCCATTTTCCCCGCTGGATCGCGTCTATGTCGGTTTATTTCTATTTCAAGAAAAGGGGCACCAGGATTTCTGAATTCTGACACCTGAATTCTGGCTTCTTAATTCTCAACCCCCGGAAAAATATTTTGTTACAAAGCCGGTGCGCCGGCATCCATAGCCTCCCAGAAACCAAACAGCTTTGGAAGCCACAAAACCATATCCTGAAAATATGTCATAAGCAACAGAACGGTTATCTGAATTATTATAAACGGTATAACAGCCTTTGTCACAAAGACAATGTCTTTTTTTGCAATCGCGCCTGTAATGTACATGCTTACCCCGACAGGGGGCGTACAATATCCAATCGCAAGGTTGATCGTCATAATAAGGCCGAAATGCATTACATCAACCCCGAAAGTTCCGAGCATGGGAATAATAACGGGACCCAGAATGAGCGTCGCTGATATAACATCCATAAACATTCCCACAATCAGGAGCAGCAGATTCATCGTCATCAGGAACACAATAGGCGAATGTATATTGGCAACTACGGCCTCGGCAACTCTACCGGGAATATTCTCGAATGTAAGGTAGCGCCCGAAACAGGAGGCTCCCGCGACAATGATTAAAAGAGTCGCCGATGTTACGGCAGAATTAATAGTAACCCGTTTCACCTCGTTTAACTTCATCGATTTATGGATAAAAATTTCAACAATGAAAGCATATACACAGGCCACCACAGCGGCCTCATTTGCCGTAAAGACGCCTGAAAATGTCCCGGCAAAAATAATAACAGGAAGCATCAGGGACCAGAACCCATCTTTGAGCACTGCAAGCACTTCCTTGAAATCAGGAGCAGGAATCCGCTCTATTTTCGTGTCATTGCGCAAAAGCATATAGGTGTAAATACATGTAATAAGCATTATCAATACACCCGGAATAAAACCAGTTAAAAAAAGACCCTGAAGAGAGACGTTTGTGATCATGCAATAGAGGATCATGCTAATGCTGGGAGGAATTATTATGCCCAGGTTGGGAGATGTTGTCATCAGCCCGATGGAATAATTTTCCGGGTAACCTTTTGCAATAAGTGCAGGGATCATAAAACCGCCAAGGGCTACAACTGTGGCCACAGTAGATCCTGAAATGGCGCCGAAAAGGCCACATGCCAGACAGCCTGCCATGCCGAGCCCTCCGGGCAGCCAGCTTACGAGCGAATTAGTTACCTTGATGAGCTTCTCAACTATGGTTCCAGCGGTCATGATATTCCCGCAGAGAATAAAGAAGAGAACAACGACAAGGGCGAAATTGTCCATGCTCCTGAAAAGAGTCTGGGTTAGAAGAAGAAGGGGAAGATCTGTAAAAGCGATAAAAGCAACCACAGAAGTAAAAAAAAGACACATGAAGACCGGAACATATGCCGCCATCATGCCAAGCAGCACCAGAAGAACAATCACAACACTAGTATCCATAACACAGGGGCTCCTTATTCAACAGGATCAGAATAATAAACATACCGCCTTTTATTAAGCTTTTTTAGCGCGCTCGACCGCAATATCATTATAAATTACATGAAGCGTACGAAGAAACATCGAAACGCCCATCAGCGGTAAAAATGCATAAAGATAGACAATTGGAATCTGAAGAATTACCGTCTTTTGATTTGTATCAACCTGCATTATGGCCATTTCCGTGCCGTAGTAAATCATCATGACTGAAAAAACGAGAATTGCCAGATTGCTGAATATCGAAAGCGAAAACCTCACCCCCGGAACAAGCTGATAAAGAGCGTCTATCTTTATCATGGAGCGGTTCTTTACAGCGACGCTGCAGCCTATAAACGTTGTGTACATTATAACCTCTCTTACAACTTCCTCTGACCATGCAAGTGAGTAATTGAACCCGTATCTTAATAACACATTGAAAAACAGGGCCAAAAGAGCCACCATTACAGAGATAAAAAGAGTCCAATCCTCGAAAAAAGAAAGGATCTTATCCAGAAAACCTAAAATCTTTCCTATCATGAGTCTTTTTCCTTAAAGTGCATTAGTGGATGAAAACAGGAGTGACGAGATTCTTAACTTGTTACGAAGTTATCAATAATAACGGCCTTAATAAACAAAGGGGGCCATCAAATGTTGTTGGCCCCCTTTGCACTGAATGTTAAAGAGGTTTATGGCTTATAGCCCAGAAAATCTTCGACTTCCTTTAAGAAATCCTTCGGTTTATACGTGTCACCCGGATAAATCTTGTTGATTTCATTGGTATATTTCTTATGTGCAACATCGCCCTGTTTTCTCAAAGTTGCCATGTCGGCATCAGAGAGCTTGAAGAACATGACTCCCGCGGCTGTTGCCTTGTTGATCTCGTCAGTCTCCTGTTTAACTGTTTCCTTGCGTGTACTTGCACAAACATCATTAACAACCTCTTTGAAGGTTTTCTGGAGGTCTGCCGGGAGGCTGTTGAACCAAGCCTTGTTAAAAATCCAGATGAAAAGACCCTGCGCATAGTTCAGCTGTGTGAAAAATTTGGCATCCTCAAACTTCTTGGTAATGTTGCAGACCATGGGGGTATGATCAAGTCCGTCGATAACTCCCTGTTTGAGTGCCATAGGAACATCCGGCCACGGCATGACAACAGGATTGAAGCCCCATTCCTTGTAAAGAATCTGGTTGACTTCAGCCTCGGCAATACGGAATTTTACTTTTTTAGCGTCATCAATCGTCCTGACAGGCGTTTTTGTGGCCCAGCCGTAGTTACCGTAACCGGTAATATCAAGGCCTATTATTCCCTGATGATCCATTGCCATCATGAAATGGTCGAAAAGTTTTTTGTTGGCTGCGAACTTATCGAGCTTATCAAAAGAATCAACAAGGAAAGGGAGGTTAACAATTCCGAATCTCGGCCCAAGGTTCGTTGATGCAACTGAACTGACTGCCATGCCCTGAATAGCGCCCATCTGAAGCTGGTTTAAAACTTCAACTTCCCCGCCCAACATTGAAAATGGTTTGTATTCAAGATAGATTTGGCCGTTTGTTCTCTTCCAGAGTTCATCCCTGATTGCAAAACCGGCATAAACCCCTTTTATTGCGGGAGATGATACATTGGAAACTATACATTTGTATTTAGCCGTTGAAGGATCAAACGCCGGTTTCCATGTGTCCAGTGACGGAGCACCTGCTGCTGCGATACCGACCAACATCACAAAGCTGACCAGAACCGCTGCCACAAACAACATCTTTTTATAACCCATCTGTGCCTCCTTTCATTAATGCCCTTATTATTTATTTATCTGCCCAAACAACGAACTTTATCTAAACAACGTTCATTAGCCAAAGTTTATTCATAAGTCACATTACAGCTATGGAATTTTTTGTCAAGAAAAAAGTCCTCTTTATACAGCTGAAAAAGATGCCGACCGGTTTTAAATACCGGCGCTTAACTCCCTGTCCAGTAGCCTTCCGGGTCAAGTTCCCGAAGTACTTTAAGTTCATATTCCGTCGGGACAGGGGTTTTTTCAAGCATATCCGATATCTTAAGCTGCCAGCCCGTATTATCCAAAATATTTCGTGCAGTTACATCCGGATGAATCGAAACAAGAACCATCTCTTTTGAAACAGGATCGAATCTCATAATACCTAAAGAGGTTATTACAGCAGACGGGCCGCCCCGCGGAAGTCCTGCCTTTTCACGCCACCCGGCCCCATTCCCGTATCCCGGAGATGTTATATAATCGACTTTCGTAACAAATCTGTGTTTTTCATGTGCCATTATGATTATATGCCTTTTGGAAAGACCGGCAAGATCGCAGGCCCCACCGCTTCCGGGAAGTCTTGTCGCCAATTTTTCAGAACTCATTATGTAGCTTGTATTTAAGTTCCCGAAACGGTCGACCTGGGCTCCTCCTATAAAACTGACGTCAATGGTTCCATTTTGAAGAAGGCCCATTACATCTGATGTGTCGGAAAGCCATTTTGCCTTAAAAAGATTCGGAAGATCCCCCATCGTAAGAATCGGCTCCGGTGCGGGCGAATCGCGCACAATTCCAAGCTCGTAAATCCCGACTGCATCGGGAGCATGGGTACGTTTGGCAAGAAGAAAACCAAGTAGCGGAAGCCTCATGCCGACAAAAACAACCTCCCGGTCTGCGATTTCACGTGCAGCCGCGACAACCATAAGCTCGGAAAGAGTGCAACAGTCGGTATCAGTAGCCATAATCAACGGGTTCTGATAAAAGATGATTTATTAATTTAAGTTTTACGACCCGTTCATTTCCAAGTAACCGGATATAATCATCGCTGGTTTTAACATTATCAACCCAATCTCTCATCCATTTTTCAAATTTCTGCGGTGTCTTGCTATTCGATCTATATTCAATGAATGCGTTATGGTCCCTGTTGTAGTATCCTGGAACCGGCGAAGGGTGAGCACCCCATGGCGCGTGAACAACGGCACTCACACGAAAACCCGGAGTAATTACACGGTTCGGATCGCTTTCAATGACATCGGGAGATACAATCTCTTCCGCAGTGATAATGATATAACGGCTTGCAAGGCATGCATCACTTGTTACTCCCAGATTGCCCCAAAAATGGGCATTCCCGTACTCGTCGGAACGCTGGGCATGGATAATTGCAACATCAGGATTTATGGCAGAAACAGCCGTCAGAGTTTTGCCGGTAAAGGGACAGGTAATTTTTTTCAAAGAAGTATTCGTCTTAAAAAGATCACTTCCGAGACCGGTAAGCGCAGGCATAAATGGAACTCCCATTGCACCTGCTTTAAGCGCCATTGCGACTGTCAGGTTTGAATGGTCTTCCATTTTCAGATCTCCACCTTCTACAGCGCGCCTAAAATTGTATGATGAGCCGGTTATCACATTCCCAACCCATGCCGCTCTGATCTTCCCAACGCATCCTGCGCCGACTATCTGATCAAAAAGAATGTCGGAAATGGGGCCAATCAGCGTGAGATTACGCTTCCGCTGCCTCATAATTTCATGGCCTGCGGCAAAAGGAATCAGAGTTTCAAGAGAAGTGCCCATAACAATTTCTGCGCCATCAGGCACATAACGATTCAGGGCTTCTGAGAGGGTAATCAGTTTGGATGCAGGGGCCAAGAGAACTCCTTGTCATTCCGTTTTCTTGCTTATCAAATACCGGAATGACGTCCAAGAGTCAAGGGATAAGGCTCTAAACAAAAAGCCCCGGCTATGCTGAACCGGGGCTTTTATTGTTTTTTAAAACATTTAATAAATATGTGGTTTTACTGTTTTTTAAGAATCGCTGCCTGAAATCTTTTCTTCGACCGGTGCGGCAGGGCTTTCAGCCGATACAGAGGCTGTTTTTTCTTTCTTCACCCCTTTGGCCTTCTTCGGAGCAGCAGTCTTTTTCTTCGCAAAAATTTTTGGTTTTTTCTTTTTATCGTCTTTCTTTTTGCTCTTCTCCAGAGCAACAAGCTCAATTATAGAAACGGGGGCGGCATCACCGGGACGGTTTCCCACTTTGACAATCCTTGTGTAGCCGCCCGATATTGAGCCAAAACGATCGGCAGCTTCAGCAAACAGCTTGTGAACAACATCTTTTTCTCTGACAATGGCCAGCGCCTGACGTCTTGAATGGAGGTCTCCCTGTTTTGCGAGGGTTATTATTTTGTCGGCCCAGCGTCTCAATTCCTTTGCTTTTACATCGGTAGTCCGGATGCGGTCATGCTTAAAGAGGGAGGTAACCATATTTCTGAACATGGCCTCCCTGTGACTGCTTGTTCTTCCTAATTTAATACCTGCGTTGCGATGTCTCATATAACCCTTTATTCTCCTTCTGCCTTGTCTTCTTCAGGAGGCACAAATCCTTCCAGTCTCATTCCAAGAGAAAGACCCATTTCGCTCAGTACTTCCTTGATCTCGTTTAAAGATTTTCTACCGAAGTTTTTGGTCTTCAGCATCTCTGCCTCGGTCTTGCTTACAAGCTGATAAATCTTTAGAATATCAGCGTTTTTTAGGCAGTTAGCGCTTCTGACAGAAAGTTCAAGCTCTTCGACGCTCCGGTACAGATTATCATTAAACTGAGGCTTTTGCCGTTTATCCGTTTTCTTTTCAGCTTCGGGTTCCTGTTTCTCATCAAAATTTATGAACATTGTCATCTGCTCTTTTAATATCTTTGCGGCATAAGCAACTGCATCCTCAGGAGTGACGCTCCCGTCTGTCCAGACTTCCATAGTAAGCTTGTCATAATCGGTCCTCTGCCCCACGCGGGCATTCCCGACCACATAGCTGACCCGTTTGATAGGCGAAAAGACTGAATCCACCGGAATGGTTCCGACAGGAGCATTTTCATCCTTGTTTGCCTCGGACAAAGAATATCCTTTTCCGACCTTGACGGTCATTGTTGCTTTTAATACAGCACCGGCAGACAAAGTTGCGATATGGAGATCCTTGTTTAACACTTCACATTTGCCGTCATCACTTATAAGATCTCCTGCTGTTACTTGGCCCTCACCCTTAGCTTCAATACGCATTGTCAATGGCTTATTTTCTTTTACCTTGAACCGCACTTCCTTTAGGTTAAGAATAATTTCAGAAACATCTTCGCGCACGCTCGGAATCACGCTGAATTCATGGAAAACCTCATCAAATTTAACGGATACTACAGCTGCGCCATGGAGTGATGACAAAATAATTCGCCTTAATGCATTTCCGATAGTTATTCCGAATCCTCTTTCAAGAGGTTCACAAACGAACTTGCCATAGCCAGGCTTACTGGTTACCTGAACCCTTTCAGGGGTTATCATCTCTTGCCAGTTCATGAAAATAAGTTCATTTGATGCCATTTTTATTATCTCCAGATTTTTTCAGAGGACACATTTGTGTAAATCATAAAGTGAAACTATTGAAGACTCCCCGCAAAAAGCTACGGGGAATCTTCGACCGTAGGGAATAGCGTCATTTTTTTAATTCGCTCGCCAGCCCCGCCGCAAGCAACGGGGAATACGCTCGCTGTTTCGGTTCAAATAAAGAAAATATCCTAAATTTGCACAGCGAGAAATATGGGTATTTCAACGAAACACTTGATTTAGAGGAATGTTGCCTGCTCCGTTAATTATTATTTTGAATAAAGTTCCACTATAAGCTGTTCTTGAATAGGCATCGTAATATCTTCGCGCACAGGAAAACTCTTAACAATCCCCTTTAGATTATCTTTTTCCAATTCAAGCCACTGTGGAACGCTCCTTCGTACAACAGCTTCCAAAGAATCGCTTATTGCTTTTATATTACGGCTATTTTCTTTAACTTCGATAACATCCCCGGTATTAACAAGGTATGATGGAATATTAACCTTCTTACCGTTAATCAGGAAGTGACTATGTTTGACAAAATGGCGCCCCTGGGAACGTGAATTGGTAAAACCAAGCCTGAACACAACATTGTCAAGCCTTCTCTCCAGCAGAACAAGCAAATTCGTTCCGGTAACGTTTTTTTGCCGCTCGGCTTTCTCAAAAAATAAGTGGAACTGCTTTTCGGAAAGCCCATACAGACGTTTTGCCTTCTGCTTTTCCCTGAGCTGGACTCCATAATCGGATATTTTTCTTCCACGCCGTTGACCATGCTGTCCCGGCGCATAACTCCGCCTGTCAAAAGCACACTTATCTGAATAACAGCGGTCTCCCTTAAGAAATAACTTCAAATTCTCTCGCCGGCATAGTCTGCATACCGCGCCTGTGTATCGTGCCAAATATTCCTCCTTATTAGTCGTTCAGGCTGTTAGGCTGTAAGCTATTAGGATATGCTTTTTTAGCTTTAACCAACAGCCTGTAGCCAATATAGCCTATAGCCCGTCTTTTATTATACCCTTCGTCTTTTTGGCGATCGGCAACCATTATGCGGAATAGGTGTTACATCCTTTATGACAAGGATGTTAAATCCCGTTGCCTGAAGTGAGCGAAGTGCAGATTCTCTTCCCGGTCCGGGACCCTTAACATAAACTTCGACATTTTTCATTCCGTGCTCCATCGCTTTTTTCGATGCATCTTCAGCCGCAAGCTGAGCGGCAAACGGAGTGCTTTTCCTGGATCCCTTGAAACCTTGAACGCCGGCACTGGACCAGCCTAACACATTTCCTGCAGGGTCTGTAATCGAAACTATTGTATTATTGAAAGTAGAGAAAATGTGCACTACTCCGTTTGTAATATTCTTTTTTTCTTTCTTTTTTGTCCGGGTTTTTTTCGCCATTTATAAAGCCCCTGTTAATTAATATTCACTACTTTTTGGTTACTGCCTTTTTCCTGACTGTAGACCGTTTCGGGCCTTTTCGAGTTCGCGCATTTGTTTTTGTTCTCTGACCCCGCACAGGAAGCGATTTTCTATGGCGAAGGCCTCGGTAACATCCAAGATCCATAAGTCTCTTGATATTCATTGAAATATCCGCACGAAGTTCGCCTTCAACCTTGTGATCGGTCTCAATAGTCTTGCGTATATTGTTGACTTCAGCCTCTGATAACTGATCAACTTTAGTATCCGGATTGATATTAAGCTTTGAGAGTATATTTTTTGAAGCGGTTCTTCCTATACCGTAAATATAGGTTAAGCTAATTTCGACTCTCTTATGTTTAGGTAAATCTACCCCTGCAATTCTTGCCAAAGCTTATCCTCCTCTATCCTTGCCTCTGTTTGTGTCTTTTGTTTTCGCAAATTACCCTGATAACACCTTTTCTGCGGACAATTTTGCACTTACTGCAAATTTTTTTAACTGATGCCCTGACTTTCATTTACCCCGCTCCTCGTATATCCTGGGCTGCAATTTATACATTATAACAGCAATTATCTTTTATTTTGTTCTGTATGTTATTCTGCCGCGTGTAAGATCATAGGGCGACAGCTCAACTGTGACTTTATCGCCGGGAAGTATTTTTATAAAATGCATTCGCATCTTCCCTGAAATGTGCGCAAGCACCTGATGTTTGTTTTCAAGTTCGACCTTGAACATCGCATTGGGCAGCGTCTCAAGAACCGTACCTTCAACCTTGATTGCTTCCTCTTTGGCCATAGTTCAGCTCCCGTTTCTTTCGCTTAAAATAACCGGACCACTTTCGGCTATAGCAACTGTATGTTCAAAATGTGCGGATAGACCGCCATCTTTTGTCACTGCTGTCCACCCGTCTTCAAGTATGTCAACGTCATAGCTCTTCTCATTTACCATCGGCTCGATGGCAAGCGTCATACCCGGTTTCAGCAAGACGCCCATACCCGGTTTTCCAAAGTTCGGAACCTGTGGATCTTCATGAAGACTTGTTCCGATTCCATGCCCGACAAACATACGCACAACCGAATATCCTGCGGCCTTAACATGTGACTGAACGGCATGTGATATGTTCGAAAGCCTTCCGTTCGGAACGGCCTTTTCTATGCCTTTATAAAGAGATTCTTTCGTGACCTGAGCAAGTCTCATGGCCTGTTCGGATATTATTCCTACCGGAACAGTTACAGCTGCATCACCGTAATATCCGTCATAAAGTACCCCGAAATCGATACTTATAATATCTCCTTCAACCAATAATTTTTTCGAAGGCATCCCGTGAACAATAACATTATTCACAGAGGTACAAAGAGAGAAGGGATAGCCTTTATATCCCTTAAATGCAGGAGTTGCATCTCTTTCGGACGCCATCTTTTCGGCAATATCATTTAAATATAATGTATCTATGCCCGGTTCAACTTCTGCTTCAAGGCTGTACAGAATATCCGCAACTATCTGATTACTTACTCTAATTTTTTCAATTTCCTTAGGTGATTTTAAAATCACCATATTAGAACCGTCCCTTGATCTTTGCTCCACCGCTCTTTTTTAAAAAACCTTCGTAATGGCGGGAAAGCATATGTGATTCTATCTGTGAAATCGTATCTATAGCAACTCCGACAACTATCAGCAGGGCGGTTCCTCCAAAATAGAATGGCACGTTAACCTTTGTGATCAATATCGACGGAAGAACGCATATGCAAGAGACATAAAAGGCACCACCCAAAGTTATTCGGGTCAGGACCTTGTCAATGTAGTCAGATGTGCGTTTTCCGGGTCTTATACCCGGAATATAACCTCCATGTTTTTTCATGTTTTCTGACACGTCAACAGGGTTGAATGTTACAGCAGTGTAAAAATAGCAGAAGAAAAAAATCAACCCCACAAAAATCAATTCGTAAACCGCGTTGCCGGGTGTCAGTGCCGTTGCTATGCCCTGAACCCATTCTATTGCTATGAAGCTTGCTATCGTTGCAGGGAACATCATAATGGAAGAAGCAAAAATCGGCGGTATAACACCCGAGGTATTTATTTTAAGCGGCAAATGCGTGCTCTGTCCGCCATACATTTTCCTTCCAATTATCCTCTTGGCGTATTGAACCGGTATTCGCCTTTGTCCCTGCTCAACAAATATAATAATGCCGACAACCGCAACCATCAGAACAAACAGAATGATTACAAGGAATATGGACATTTCACCGGTCGAAACGAGACGGAATGTGTTCGCTATGGCAATCGGTAATCTGCAGACTATGCCCGCAAAAATAATAAGAGAGATTCCGTTGCCAATACCACGCTCGGTAATTTGCTCGCCTATCCACATAATAAAAGCCGTTCCTGCGGTAAGTGTAATAACAGTCATGAGCCTGAATTCCCATCCAGGATATATGACCACAGGAGCGCCTCCCGGTGAAGTCATGCTTTCGAGCCCAACGCTGATGCCAAACCCTTGTATAATGCTCAGCAAAACCGTACCGTAACGCGTATACTGAGTAATTTTTTTCCGCCCTTGTTCGCCTTCTTTTGACAGGCGTTCAAGGTGAGGAATAACCACAGTTAAAAGCTGCAGTATAATTGATGCGCTGATGTATGGCATTATACCAAGCGCAAATACTGATAATTTTTCAAAGGCGCCGCCTGAAAACATATCAAAAAGGCCTAACAGTGTTCCCTTGGCTTTGGCAAAAAATGAAGCAAGCGCAACACTGTCAATGCCAGGCACCGGAACATGCACTCCAATACGATAAACTATAAGGAATGCCAGACTCATCAATACTCTTTTTTTAAGCTCTGGTATCTTGAATATATTCTGAAAGCCGCTTCCGACCATATTATATAACCTCTACCTTGCCGCCGGCTTTTTCAATTTTTTCCTTTGCAATCCTGCTGGCCCCGTTAACTATTAATATCAGGGGGAATGCTATATCGCCCTGGGAAAGTAGTTTTATACCATCCCTTCTTCCCCTGATAATTCCGGAACGGATCAAAGCAGCTTCATCGACAACCGAGCCGCTTTCAAATTTTGAAAGATCGCGTATATTGACAATGGCAAGTTTTTTCTTAAATATATTGGTAAAGCCGACTTTGGGCAGGCGCCTTTGAATAGGCATTTGCCCGCCTTCAAATCCGGGTCTGACACCTCCACCCGAGCGTGCATTTTGCCCCTTATGACCTTTCCCCGAGGTCTTGCCGGTACCGGATCCAGGACCACGCCCCAGGCGTTTGCGAGATGTTTTAGAACCCTTAGGGGGCGATAATTCATGTAATTTCATCTATCTTCTCCTCAGCCTTAACCAGATGAGATACCTTGCTTATCATACCTCGAATTGAAGGGGTATCTTCGAGCTCAACTGTTTTATTCAGCTTTTTCAGGCCAATGCCACGCAGAACCTTCCTGTGTTTTTCCGGCCGTCCGATTTCACTTTTTACAAGTGTGACTTTCAGTATTCCAGACATTGATTATTTTCCCTGTTACAGTTCTTCCGGGGTTTTTCCCCGTCTTTCGGCCACCTGTTCACGGCTCTGTAATTGCTTTAATCCGGTAATTGTCGCCTTGACAACATTATGGGGATTATGAGATCCCATGCACTTCGTAAGAATATTCTGAACTCCGACAGCTTCAAGAACAGCCCGGACTGCACCGCCGGCAATGAGACCTGTTCCTTTTGATGCGGGCTTTAAAAGAACACGACCCGCCCCAAACTTTCCTATAATCTCGTAAGGTATCGTTCCATCTACAAGAGAAACGCTGACCATATTCTTCTTAGCCTGATCCACGCCTTTCCGGATTGCTTCCGGAACTTCACCGGCTTTCCCGAGTCCGCATCCGACACTTCCAAGGCCGTCACCGACAACAACGATAGCGCTGAAACTGAACCTTCGCCCACCCTTGACTACTTTCGCTACCCGGTTGATGTGAACCACTTTATCTATTAACTGATTTTCGCCTGCATCTTGTTTGAACAAGGGCCTGCCTCCTTAACTGATAATAAAAGACTAAAAATCCAAACCTGCTTCACGTGCACCATCTGACACAGCCTTGACACGCCCGTGATACAAAAACCCGTTACGGTCAAAAACAACCTTTTTATACCCTTTCTCAATTAAACGCTCTGCCAGAACTTTTCCCACCAGGTTTGCAACGGCTTTTTTCTTTACAGCTTCACCAAGCTGATCTTTTACTGCCTTTTCAGTGCTTGATGCTGTGGCCAGCGTATGTCCACTTGCATCATCAATTATCTGGGCATAAATATGTTTTGCACTTCTAAAAACACATAACCTGGGACGCTCCTTTGTGCCAACAAGCTTTTTTCTTATTCTCACTTTTCTCTTCAAACGCGCCTGACTTTTAATATTTACTGACCCCATATAATTTTTCCTTATTTAATCAACGATTATGAGATTGAAACCACAATTTCTTTAATCATCAAAATCGTAACAGGTGAATCGCTAATTATTTTGTGCCCGTCTTTCCGGCCTTCTTCTGGATGCGTTCCTCTGCATATTTAATTCCTTTTCCCTTGTAAGGCTCGGGTGGTTTTAACCTTCTTATTGTTGCTGCCGCCAGACCGAGCTTCTCCTTATCAATTCCGGAAAGTTTTATAACAGTGTTTTTTTCGACTGTTGCATTAATGCCGGCCGGAAGATCATAAGTTACCGGGTGAGAAAAACCGAGATTTAACACTAAGCTGTTACCTTTAAGTTCAGCCCTGTATCCTATACCGTTTATTTCAAGAATCCGCTCAAAGCCCTTGTTGACTCCTATTATCATATTGTTGACAAGGCTCCTCGTGAGTCCCTGCAGGGCTTTCGAGGTAATATCATCAGATAATGTTGAAACCGTTATAATACCGTCTTTAATATTCAATTCTACGGCCGCGTGAACCATATCGGAAAGCGAACCCTTTTCTCCCTGAACTGTTATCAGCCTGTCGACGTATGATATCTTGGTTTTATCTGGAATTAGAATCGGTTTTTTTCCTACTCGAGACATCTATCTCTCCTATATTACTACCAAATCTTACAGAGGATTTCTCCTCCTAATTTTTCTTTAACAGCTCTCTTATCCGTCATTAAGCCTTTTGAAGTAGATAAAACAGCAACGCCCATACCGCTGTATACCGGTTTCAGGTCTTTACTCTTAACATATTGTCTTCGCCCCGGTCTGCTTGCTCTATCGATACCGTAAATAGCGCTTGCATGTCCCTGGCCGTACTTAAGATAGACTCTTAAAATACCCTGTTTATTGTCTTTGAGGAATTTATAATTCTTTATATATCCTTCATTCTTCAACACCTTGGCCAGTTCTATCTTTAATTTGGACCCTGGAATATCAACACTGTTGAATTTTGCCTTTCCGGCATTTCTTATCCGAGTCAACATATCCGCTATTGGATCACTCATTGCCATTCTTTTCTCCGATCTGTTATAACTTTGTCAATTAGTTATAAACTAAATAAATAAAGCCCGCATAAAATACAATATGTTACCAGCTGGATTTAATAACCCCAGGGAGTTTGCCCGATGAGGCTAGATTTCTAAAACAAATACGACAAATTCCAAATTTTCTTATATATGCTCGAGGTCTGCCACACATAGGGCATCTGTTGTAAGCCCTGACATTGAATTTGGGTTTTCTTAAAGCCTTATTTCTAAGCGATTGCTTCGCCAAATCATCCTCCTTATGAACTCTTCACATAGGGTCTTGAATAAATTTTTTAGTTAATCCGCCCAGGCGGATTAATTCTTAAACGGCATCCCAAGAAGCTTTAAAAGCTCTTTTCCCTCTTCATCATTTTTAGCTGTAGTTACAACGCATATATTCAACCCTTTGATCTTTTCAATCTTATCGTAATCAATCTCGGGAAATATAATATGTTCTTTTATTCCAAGGGTATAGTTACCATACCCATCAAAAGCCTTTCCTGAAATGCCTCTGAAATCCCTTACCCGCGGAAGCGCTATGTTAACAAGCTTATCAAAAAAATCATACATTCGCTTGTGCCGGAGCGTAACCATGCACCCGATAGGCATGCCGCCCCTGAGCTTAAAAGCAGCGATGGATTTTTTTGCCCTGGTAACAACAGGCTTCTGCCCTGCCACCATCTTCAGTTCCTCTACAGCAGAATCAAGCAATTTAATATTATGAATTGCCTCTCCAAGCCCTATATTCATAACGATTTTATCAATCTTCGGGACTTGCATTGCATTTTTATACTTAAAGGTTTCTATCAGCCTTGGGACAACCTCTTTGTCATAATAATATTTAAGCCGTACCATTATATTCCTTTCAAAAACTCCGAACCTCTGTCTAATGCTATTTATCTATTACTTCGCTGCACTTGCGGCAGATGCGTGCTTTTTTCCCATTCTCCAGTGTTTGCATCTTAATGCGAACAGGCTTAATGCACTTATTACAGATCAACATGACATTGGACACTTGGATTGAAGCTTCACCGGCAACAATTCCACCCTGCCTGTTCTTGGCAGATGGTTTTGTGTGGCGTTTCACTATATTAACGTTTTCAACAAGGATTTTATTGTCTTTTTTCACAACCCTGACAACCTTACCGACCTTCCCCTTATCCTTGCCGGTAATAACTTTTACCTTGTCGTCTTTCTTGATATGACATTTATTTTTGTTCATAAACCAGTTCTCCACAATCGGGATTAAGCTATAATACTTCCGGGGCCAGCGAAATAATTTTCATAAATCTTTTTGCCCTAAGTTCTCTTGCAACAGGCCCGAAAATTCGCGTTCCGATTGGTTCTTTATTTGGTGTAATCAAAACGGCCGAATTATCATCAAACCTTATAAAAGACCCGTCAGTCCTTCTTATTTCTTTTTTGGTACGGACAACAACCGCTTTCAGTACCTCACCTTTTTTTACCTTTGCGTTAGGAATCGCTTCTTTTACGGAAACGACAATAATATCACCGACACTTGCATAACGCCTTCTCGAACCACCGAGTACTTTGATACAATAAACAATCTTTGCGCCGGAATTATCTGCTACCGTCAATCTCGTCTCTGCCTGAATCATTTTCTTAATTCCCTTTAAATATCAAACAGCTTTCTCAACTATCTTGCTGACACGCCATTTTTTTGTCTTGCTGAGAGGCCTCGATTCTGTAATCAAAACCTTATCCCCGATCTTGCAAGAATTCTCATTGTCATGAGCGGAAAACTTCGTCTGTCTTCTTATATATTTATGATAAAACTTGTGCTTGACCAGTCTTTCGACCCGAACAACAACAGTTTTATCCATCTTGTCGCTTACAACCGTTCCAACTACCTGTCTTTTCATTCCAATATTATTCATGGCAGCAATTATTCTTTATTTTTATTGAGTTTAAATTCTTGAATAATGGTCTTTAACCTTGCAATCTCATGTTTGGCCTGCTCTATTTTTTTTGGACTTTCCAACTGACCGGCCCCGTGCTGAAAACGCAGATTAAAAAGACCCTCGGTTAACTCATTTAACTTTCTAAGCCTCTCATCCTGGCTTAACTCTCTAATCTCACTCGCTTTCATATTATATATTGCTCCTGTAAACGAATTTGGTCTTAATTGAAAGTTTGTGGGACGCAAGCCTGAGGGCTTCCATGGCAAGCTCCTTCGAGACACCTTCCATCTCATAGAGAATTTTACCCGGACGGACTATCGCAACCCAACCTTCAGGTGCGCCTTTACCTTTTCCCATTCTGACTTCAGCAGGTTTTTTTGTAAACGGCTTATCCGGAAATATTCTTATCCAAAGCTTACCGCCTCTTTTTACATGGCGGGTCATGGCAATACGGGCAGCCTCAATTTCCTTGGCGCTGACCGCGCCACATTCAAGAGCCTGCAACCCATATTCACCAAAGTTAAGACTTGATCCCCGGCTGGCCAAACCCTTCATTCTTCCTTTTTGCTGTTTTCTATATTTAACTTTTTTGGGACTAAGCATTTACTTTTCTCTCCCGCCGGCTATCTGACAGCCGCTTCTAATTGATCCTTTTTAAGAATCTCTCCCTTAAAAACAAAAACCTTGATACCTATAATTCCATACGTAGTAAGCGCTTCGGTAAAACCATAATCTATATCCGCCCTCAAAGTATGCAGCGGTACGCGGCCTTCACGATACCATTCTCTTCTTGCTATTTCCGCTCCCCCCAGACGGCCGGAGCATATTATCTTCACGCCCATTGCGCCGAATCTCATCGCAGAGGCAACACCGCGCTTCATGGCTCTCCGGAAGGCGACTCTCTTGATAATCTGCTGGGCAACACTTTCGGCAATAAGCTTGGCATCTATCTCGGGCTTCCTTACTTCCTGAATATCAATCATGACTTCATGAGATATCTGCTTCTCAAGTTCCTGCTTCAGAATGAGTATTTCAGACCCTTTCTTGCCAATAATAATTCCTGGTCTTGATGCAAATATACGGAGCCTTACCCGCTTGGACGACCTTTCAATTTCAATCTTGGAAATTCCGGCATGACCGAGCTTCTTATTCAAGTACTTACGAATATTGAAATCCTCGAGTATATATTCCGCATAATTCTTGCCGGCATACCATTTTGAATCCCATGATTTAATTATACCCAATCTCAATCCTATCGGATTTACTTTCTGGCCCAAGCTTTTACCTCCCTATTTCACCGATCCGTCAGCCAAAATGACTGTTATATGTGTAGTCTTTTTTAATATACGGGTACCCCTGCCGCGTGCCCTTGCCGCAAAGCGCTTCAATACCGGCCCTTGATTTGCAACGATATTTCGGATTACCAGAGAATCGACATCTATGTCAGGATTCTGGTTCGCATTCGCAACGGCCGACCTTATCACCTTCTCAACTATTCCAGCCGCTTTTAACGGCATGAATTTCAGCTCGTTCAAAGCTGATTCAACCTTTTTCCCCTTAACTGCCCCTATAAGTTTTTGGACTTTCTGAGGAGAAATGCGTATATATCTTGCTAAAGCCTTAACCTCCATAGCAAATATTCCCTTTTCTATATCCTTACTTTTTCAGTTTGGTTTTCTTGTCGCCTGCGTGTCCGTAAAAAGTCCTCGTTGGGGAAAATTCTCCAAGTTTATGTCCGACCATGTTCTCTGAAATAAAAACCGGAATGAATTTTTTCCCGTTGTGGACTGCAAATGTAATCCCTACCATTTCAGGAATAATTGTCGAACGCCTTGACCACGTTTTTACGACTTTGGCTCCCCGGCTTTCTTGAATAGCCGACATTTTCTTCATTAACTTCGGTTCAATGTATGGACCTTTTTTTAACGACCTTGGCATAAATTCTCCTGAATACAAAAACCGACTTTATAAAACCATAAAGTCTGAATTTATTTCTGTGTACGCTTTTTAACTATATACGAACTGGTTCTTTTGTTCTTCCTTGTTTTATAACCCTTTGACGGGACACCCCATGGACTGCATGGATGTCGTCCGCCGGATGACCGGCCTTCTCCGCCGCCCATCGGATGATCAACCGGGTTCATTGCAACACCTCTGACCTTCGGCCTCTTTCCAAGCCATCGCTTCCGCCCGGCTTTCCCGAGAGCAATATTTTCATGAACAACATTACCGAGCTGACCAATTGTCGCACAGCAATTCAGAAGGACCATCCGCACTTCACCTGACGGGAGCTTAATTAGGGCATATTTTTTTTCTTTCGCCATCAGTTGGGCAAACGTTCCTGCGCTTCTTACAATCTGCCCTCCTTTACCAACTTTAAGCTCTATATTATGTATATGCGTACCGAGGGGAATATTGCTCAAAGGCAGGGAGTTTCCGGGCTTTATATCGGCTTCTGGACCTGACATTACAGTATCATCCACAGAAAGATTAAGAGGAGCAAGAATATACCTTTTTTCTCCGTCGACATAATGAAGGAGTGCGATTCTTGCGCTTCTGTTGGGATCATACTCAATTGATGCAACCCTTGCGGGTATCCCTCTTTTATTCCGCTTAAAGTCAATTATCCTATAGTGCCTTTTGCTTCCGCCACCGATATGTCTGCTTGTAATGTGTCCATGCACATTACGGCCTCCGCTTTTATTGGAAGCCTTAATCAGGCTCTTTTCCGGTTGTGAACTGGTAACTTCTTCAAATGATGAATAAACCTGAAAACGCCTTCCGGGAGATGTAGGTTTTACTTTCTTTACAGCCATTTTAAACTCCTAAATCTATACTCCTTCAAAAAATTCAATTCGCTCACCGGGCATAAGTCTGACGACAGCTTTCTTATAATCATTTCGCTTACCAAGAATCCGGCCCCTGCGTTTGAATTTTCCCATAACCTGTAGTGTTCTGACGCTGGCAACTTTTACCTTGAAAATACCCTCAACCGCCTTTTTAATTTCAACCCTGTTGGCCTTGCGATCGACTTCGAAAGTTATCTGATTGGCAGATTCTTTTTGTATCGTGCTCTTCTCAGTAATCAAAGGCCTTTTAATAACTTCATACCAGATCATACCAGCAACCTCCCTTCAATACTCTTTATTGAAGGCTCAAGCAGAATCAGCTTCTCATATTTTAAGATATCATAAACATTCAGGCCTTCGCATCTCATTACCTTGATATCGGGAATATTTCTCGAAGAAAGCTCAAGGTTTTCATTCGTAGCTTCAGTAACAATCAATGCTTTTTTGACTTGCAGGTTGCCGAGAACAGACACAAAACCCTTTGTTTTTGCTTCTTCAAGCTCAAACTTGTCAAGTACAAGAAGATTGTTTTCCTGAATCTTACAGGTCAAAGCCATTTTAAGAGCCTGTTTTCTTACTTTTTTTGGAACTTTATAAGAATATGATCTCGGGTTGGGTCCGAAAATGGAACCGCCACCTCTTAACAATGGCGATTTGATATCTCCCCTGCGCGCCCTGCCTGTTCCCTTCTGTTTGTACAGTTTCCTGGTACTACCCTTCACATCGCTGCGATGTTTAACGGAAGCGGTTCCTGCTCGCCTGCAGGCCAGCTGCATGATAACAACTTCATGCAACACGCTTTGTTTTACAGGAACATTGAAGATACTGTCTGCAAGCTCCAGCTGCGAAACCTTATCTCCATTTGTATTGAAAACATCTATTATTGACATAATCTCGTCCTAAATATTAACTTTGGTTGGCTCGTTTTTAAGCAGGGCCCTTATAATATATCTATTTAATTCGTTACTTTGGGCTTGCACAAGTAAATCAGGCTTGACTTTGGGCCGGGAACTGCTCCCTTTACTAGAATCAGATTATCCTGATGCCTTATATCAATTATCTCAAGATTTTTCATGGTCTGTCTTTCAAAACCGTAATGACCGGGCATTTTTTTCCCTTTCATTACCCTTGAAGGCCATGCACTTGCACCTATTGAACCCGGAATTCTGTGGCTGTGACTCCCATGGGTTTTTCTTCCGCCGCTGAATCCGTGGCGCTTTATTACACCTGCAAAACCCCTGCCCTTTGTGGTACCGATAACATTAACGCGGTCTCCGACATTGAATATTTCAACATTTATTACCTGACCGCGCGTGTAATCCCCCGGATTTTCAGATGCGAACTCCCGCAAACATTCGCACGATTCAAGTCCTGATTTCTTCAGATGGCCCTCAACCGGCTTCTTCATGCGTGATTTCCTTTTTTCGCCGAATCCCAGCTGAAGCGCATTGTATCCGTCCGTTTCATCCGTTTTTATCTGGGTTACAACGCAAGGCCCAACCTTTAGAACTGTTACAGGCACATATTTTCCGTCCGAGGTGAAGACAACCGTCATCCCCAGTTTTTTACCTATCAATCCTCTACTCATGGCTCTTACCATTCCCTATGCTACAGTTTTATCTCGACGTCTACTCCTGGAGAAAGATCCAGTTTCATCAGGGCATCAACAGTCTGCTGCGTGGGCTCAATTATATCGAGAAGTCTTTTGTGTGTTCTCATCTCAAACTGCTCCCTTGACTTTTTGTCAATATGGGGAGATCGCAGAACACAATATTTATTTTTGATTGTTGGCAGCGGAATAGGCCCAATAACTTTTGCACCCGTCTTATTTGCGGTATCAACTATATCTGATGCCGACTGATCCAGCAGTTTATGATCATAAGCCTTAAGCTTGATTCTTATTTTGGTGTTCATTATCATAGGTTATCTTTCTTTTTATCCGATTATTTCGCTTACTACTCCCGCACCAACAGTCCGGCCGCCTTCCCGTATCGCAAACCGAAGTTCTGTCTCCATCGCTATTGGTGTTATCAAATCCGCCTTTATCGTTACATTGTCCCCCGGCATTACCATCTCTATCCC
>JAHJJB010000074.1 GCA_018823005.1 Pseudomonadota bacterium
ATTTCGGGCAAGGGTTCAGGTTTCATTTAAGTATGAATACGAAAAGTAGAAAATCCGGTCACTAACTTTACAAGGGGCAAGGTAAAATAAACTCACTTTGCCCCTTTTTTATAGCCCCAAGAGGGGTCGGGCCAAGTTAACTGATTTAAATTAAGAGTAATACACTTGAAAAAACCCCCTTATTTTAGACCTATATCGCCCTTTTTTTGGGGGGGGGTAAAAAAGAGAATGATTCAATTAATCGACGGTGCGGGCCATTTCTTTTAAAGTCCATTTGGGGGTCAAAAAGCGCGATATTGGGCTTAAAAACGCCTGTTTTTTAGCGTTTTTTTAAAGAAAGCAAATACATAGTTTGGCCCGACCCCATTCCGGTATTTGACTTCAACGCACTTCATGGTGTTTGCCTTTGCATCGGTTCTGCTCAGCTCAGATGTTCGCACAAAAAAATCTATCTTGACATTCGGTCCATATTCAGTACCATATACAGACCGGAGGTAATATAAATGAATATCACAAACGATATCAAGCCAGTCACTTATTTGAAATCGAGAGCCGCAGATTTATTAAACCAGATTAACGAAACTCATCGCCCTGTAATTATAACACAAAACGGGGAACCCAGAGCAGTTCTTCAAGATCCGGAAAGTTATGAAAATATGCGTAATGCAATTGGCTTGTTGAAACTTATTTCTCAAGGTGAAAGTGATGTACGGGATGGAAGGGTAAAGTTACAAGAAGAAGTGTTTAATGATATTGAGAATTCGCTGAAAGAAAAATTGTAATGAATTCAGAGTATAAAATAGTTTGGACCAACGTTGCAGAAAATGATTTAAAAAATATCATTGAATATATTTCAGCAGATAACCCTCAAAATGCCTTAAAAATATTAAAAAAAATTAAACAAAAAGCTTCAAAGCTATACGCCCTTCCTGAAAGGGGCCGCATTGTACCAGAGCTTCAAGGCGAGGGCGTATTCCAATACAGGGAATTAATTGTCCAACCATGGCGATTGATATACAGAATAGCTGAACGGGAAATATATGTGTTATCTGTAATTGACTCCCGGCAGAATGTTGAAGATATCCTGTTGAACCGATTGCTCAATATATAAAAAATGCGAACAACATCATGAATTCCGGCCGGGTTTTAAATATCTTCGAACATTGAATCTTGTTCGAATTTATAATTGGCTTCAAAATTATACTTGACTTCAATACGCCCATTTCTTTATATTCCCCTCAGCAATTATGATGGTCCCGTAAGAAGTCTGGATTTTGGACATTTTACGATCTCATCAGCATCAGTCAAGACAGCACCCTGATACTGTATCTATTATATGTATGGAGGAATAATGGATTTTGATTTTACAAAAGAACAGCTTATGTTCAAACAGGAGGTCGTCCGGTTCGCAAAGAAAGAGATTGTTCCAAGAGTCCAGGAACACGACCTCAAAGGCGAATTTGATTTTGAATCATTCCGGAAGCTCGGAGAATTTGGAATTCTCGGCCTTCATTTTCCGGAGGAACTGGGAGGAGGCGGAGCGGATGTTATAACAACGGTTCTTGCCGGGGAGGCACTGGGAGAAGCCGGAGTTGACGGCGGACTCACTCTTGCTTACGGCGCCCATACATTCCTTTGCGCAGACACAATATTCCGCCACGGCACAGAAGCTCAGAAACAGAAATATATCCCGAAGCTCGCATCCGGCGAATGGATCGGCTGCATGGGATTAACAGAGCCAAATGCCGGATCAGACGTCGCATCCATGACAACCTCGGCAGAAAAAAAAGGGGATAAATATGTATTAAACGGAAACAAGATGTTTATTACAAACGGCCCCATAGCCGATGTTGCTGTTGTATATGCCAAAACCCAGCCCGAACTTCAGCACGCCGGGATATCGTCATTTATAGTCAATAAAGGGACAAAAGGCTTTTCAGCAGGCCCTCCGCTCATAAAAATGGGGGTCAGGACGTCGCATACATCTGAACTTATATTTCAGGACTGCGAAATTCCGGCAGAAAACCTGCTCGGGAAAGAAGGGGATGGATTTTTAATGGCAATGCAGACAGTGGAGTGGGACCGCAGCGCTCTCCTTGCACCATTTGTAGGATCTGCCACTTACCTTCTTAAAAAATGCACCCAGTACGCCAAAGGCCGGGTACAGTTCGGACGGCCGATCGCCCAGTTCCAGGCCATAAAGCACAAGCTCGCCGATATCAGGATCTTCGGAGAAGCAGCCCGTTCCCTCGTTTATAGAATTGCGTGGTGCAAGGACCAGGGACGCCCCCTGAATCATCTTGAAGCGGCGATTGCAAAGCTTTATGTCGGTGACTGGAGCATGGCCCCGACATTCGACGCAGTCCTCATACACGGCGGTTACGGCTATTGCCATGAATATGATGTGGAAAGAATTTTCCGTGACAGCAGGCTTGCTCCCATAGGCGGCGGAACTTCAGATATCCAGAAAATGATTATATCTAAATTGATATAAACAGGAGAACATATGAATTTCGACTTCACACAACAAGAGCTGATGCTTTTTAAAGAAATAAACGATATAATGTTTGGGCTCGCCAGGGAAAGAACTCTGGAAGAAAAAGATCCCATTTCTGCTGAATCCCTGCTCCGTGAAGCTTTGGACCGTCTTGCAAAAACTTCATATTTAAAACTAGGAATAGCTCAGAGTAAGGATATTCCTGGTTTGTGCGCCATGATGGGCGCGATGGAAATTGTATCTTCCTGTTCCCCCTCCCTTTATCTTTCAATTGAAATGAGTACAAGGCTTTTCGGAAGAATCATAAGCACTTATGGAAACGAAAAGCAGAAAGCAAAATGGCTTTCGCCCGTTCTTTACGGCAAAAAACTCGGAGCGGTTGCCCTTTTAGAAAAAACTATGAATATAGATAATGACCCGATGGCAACAATCGGTATCAGAGAAAACGCTCTTATCAAAATATCCGGGGTCAAGAATTATGTAATAAACGGGCCGGTTGCCGATTTTATAGCTGTTGCCGGAACCATGGAAAACAAGCCCGCTCTTTTTATCGTCGAAAAGGGAATTAAAGGATTGATACAGGGAAAACGTCTTGAAACAATCGGGTTAGATGGCGTAGTCATTTCAGGATTGACCCTTGAGAATTGCCAAATAAATGAAGACCAGATTATCGGCCAATTTGAAGACAAATCCATATTAACCACCCTGAGGATTTGGGAAAACCAGATAATCCTCGGATCATGTCTTGGAATGATGAAATCATCATTTGAATCAGCAAGGACATATGCAAAGACCCATAAAACCGGTGGAAAACCTATTATTGCTTATCAGGAAGTTGGTTTCAAGCTCGCCGAAATGCTTACCCTTTTCCAGACCTCTCAGCTATTTGCATACAGGGCTGTTTGTGCGCCTGAAGGGAAAAACAGGGATTTCGAAGTTTTGACTTACTGTGCCAAAGTGTTTTGCACCGAAGCTGCTGAAAAAGTTTCAGGGTGGGCCCTTCAGATACTTTCAGGCGAAGGATATATTTCAGGAAATCCTGCGGAAAGGTCTTACAGATGCGCAAAATACAATCAGATAGCCGGAACTTCCACTGAAATTTCCAGGGTAAAAATCGGAGATGCGGCAATCGGAGCTTAATGCCTGATTTGATTGTGGAGAAAAAAATGAAAAAAAGCAAAACATCAAAATCTGCCGAAAAGAAATCTTTATCCAAAACAGCTCTAAGAAGGCAGCGGGAGCGGGAACACAGGTACGAGAGTATTTTATCAGCTGCCGAATTACTCTTTGCCCGCGAAGGATACCTCCAGGCCAGCATGGAAAGAATAGCAGATTCCGCTGAAGTCTCTGTCGGAACACTTTATTTCTATTTCAAAAACAAGGAAGACCTTCTTGTGCACCTTCTGGATAAAATAAGCTTCGAATTAAGAGAGCTACTTGGCTCGGAATTCATTAAAGCAGATTTTTCGCTTGATGGAATAAAGAGCGCCGGACATGTTTTTTTCGAAGAGTTCTGTCTTAAATGTCCGGAGAAGCTCGCCATCCTTTTTAAAGAATCGATGGGAAGAAGCAATCTGGTTGAAGAACACCGCAAGCAAATTTTTGACAAGCTCATAGCAGACGTTCAAGAGGCACTTATAAGATTGAGTGACAACCGGAAATTAAATTACCAGAGCGCTCTTTCCGCGGAAATAATGGCTGTGAGCATACTGGGAATGTACGAGAGAATCGCTTACCATTTTCTCATATGGCAGGACTCTTCAAAAGAGATGAAAACAATCAGCAAGGACACTGTCGCATTCATACTTGGCGGAATAAACAACCTTTCCAGGCAGTAATTGAAAATATGCTTTTAAAAGGCGCATTGCATGTTCATACAACCTGTTCCGACGGAAGCCTGTCGGTTTCTGAAGCGGCATATGTCTATGAAAGCCTTGGGTTCGACTTTATAGCTTTAACCGATCATGATCATCTTCTGAGACAGGGATGCTATGACGATATAAACTGTTTAACAACAAAACTCCTCATCTTTACAGGAGTTGAAATGACTGTTTTTGAAAAAGGATACGTTCACATAAACCGGATAGACGGTGACAGGGAGGTTCTCCATATATTCAACCATCCTGCGGATCTCGACCTGCCTGTTTCAAAGGTTATTGAGCGTATCGCTTCAGTAGCAAAGCGTTTTCCAATCGATGCGATTGAAATAACTTCAAAGGGCTTTAAGACTCCTGAATTTGATACACCCAGGATTCCATATTCAAAAGTTGCTTCAGACGATTCTCATTCCAGATCCGGATGCGGCAGGGCATGGGTAGAGATGGATTGCAGGAGGAACAAGGACAGCATAATAAGGGCAATCAAGAAAGGACGGTTCTGGAATTGTTATGTAGGTTAATTTGTAACAAAAGGGGTCAAGGATTCAAGGGTCCGAGGGTTCTGGTGAAAATCATGCAGGCACGATTTGATTTCCCCTTGAACCCCTGAATCCTTGAATCCCCGAACCCTTTACGATTAAAAGGAGAAGTTATGGGAAGAAGAGTGGCAATATGCGCCGTAGCGCAAACTACATACGAGAGGGACAAATGGCAACAGCGGTTTCAGGGAATGGCGCTGGAGGTCCTTGAATCTCTGCTTAAACAGACAGGCGTCGATTTTTCAGAAAAAAACGGTATCAGCATGGCCATAAGCGTTTCAGACGATATTTTCGACGCCCGCACAATTTCTGACAATGCAATGACGGATGTTCTCGGAGCCCATTTAAGATGTGAGGAGAAAGTGGCCCAGGAAGGAGCCCAGGCAGTTTACTATGGCCTTGCGGCAATTATGTCAGGGCATACGGATCTCGTTTTAATAATAGGGCACTGCAAGGAATCCCAGGGGAAAAGCCGGAACATGGTAACCCACCTCGCTTTTGATCCCTTTTATACCCGGCCCGTTGGAATGGACTTTTGCGTTGCCGCCGGACTCCAGGCTCAGGCCTATGCCGAAAAATCAGGAATATCGGACGAACATCTTGCGGATGTTGTCGTCCGGGCACGCTGCAATGCGGCAAACAATCCTTTCACTCCTGAAATAAAGCCGGTGTCAAAAGAAGAGGTGATGAATTCACCCATGCTTTCTGACCCGATCCGCCAGCTCCATGCCTACCCGGTTTCAGACGGCGCAGTCGGGATGATACTTGCCTCTGAAGAGAGGGCGAGGGAAATCACGAAAAATCCTGTCTGGATTAAAGGCGTTGGAAATTGTATGGACAGATTCTTTTTGGGAGACAGGGATCTTGCATCAAATTTTGCCCTGAAAAAAGCGGCTCAGCGCGCGTATGACAGGGCCGGCATAAAAGACCCGCGTTCCGCATTCGACGTAATAGAAATATCTGACCAGTATGCTTACCAGCACCCGATGTGGATTGAAGGGCTCGGTATCTGTGATGAAGGCAAAGGAGCGAAATGGCTTGAATCCGGCGGACCGGATAAATTCAAGGTAAATCCTTCAGGCGGGATGCTTGCCGGAAATCCTCTTATCTTAGGCGGCCTCGTACGTTCAGCAGAGGCAGCGTTGCAGCTGACAGGCCAGGCCGGAGAAAGACAGGTTAAAGACGCAAAAACCGCCCTTGCACACGGTGTCATGGGCCCGGCAGGGCAGTTTCATTCCGTTATAATACTTGAACGCGACTAGGGAGAAAGTCAATGAAAAAAAATAGAAACG
The DNA here is from genome assembly GCA_018823005.1 of Pseudomonadota bacterium. Lineage (GTDB taxonomy): Bacteria > Desulfobacterota > Desulfobacteria > Desulfobacterales > RPRI01 > RPRI01. The sequence continues at coordinate 6,206 of JAHJJB010000074.1, forward strand.
TCGGAATAATAGGAGTCGGTCAAACAGTATATTCCAGTCACCGGGAAGACGTAAATCAGCCTGAAATGATACATGAAGCAGTTTCCGCTGCATTGAAGCAGGCAGGAATCACAATAGATGATGTGGACTGCATTGTTCATGGAAACATGGAATTGTTCGAAATGGTTCATCAGCCTGACTTATGGCACACTCTCGGGACAGGCTCCTACGGAAAAGAGACATTGAGGGTCACAACGGGAGGAACAACCGGCACAACTTTAGTATGCGCTGCCGACCACCTCGTGGCATCAGGTCTTCATGACATAGTGCTGGCTGTGGGTTTTGAAAAACTGCAGGAAGGTCACACAACAGGCGGAATAACCAACATGGCAGATCCCCTCTGGGGCCGCCAGCTTCAGACCGGCGCCTTAACCGGCATGACAGCCGCAGATCTGATAGAAGAATTCGGCGAGGAAAGAGCCAAAAAAGCTTCCATGAAATACCGGATCATCATGGACAAACACGCCATGAAAAACGATAAAGCACACAGAAGACTCGGACTCGAATTCGACCAGGCCGACGATCTTGCAGTAAACTCACCGGCCCTTGTCGGTGAATTAAGGATGATACACATGTGTTCCCAGAGCGACGGGGCCTGCGCAATGATTTTTGCGTCGGAAGAAAAAGCAAAAAAGCTCTGCAGGCAGCCGGCCTGGATCAAAGATCACGTAACAGTCCACAGGGAAGAATTGTTTTGCATTTTCGGGGGCATCCCTTATCTGACGACCCATAAATATGCAGCACAGAAACTTTATGAAAGAAATGGAATCAAAGATCCACGCAGGGAAATCGACCTGTTTGAGATGTACGACCCTTCAAGCTGGTGGGGCCTTGACTGGCTGAGAGAATTTCTTTTGCTC
>JAHJJB010000075.1 GCA_018823005.1 Pseudomonadota bacterium
CGATAAATGTTGTACAGGCGGATACCATAAACGGCTCCGTGAGCACGGCCCATTTGGGGCTGCCCGGATTTCATGGATGCGGATATGCCGCCGTTGACGAAGGGCATGGAATTATTTCTGCGGTTCGCATACGCACCCATGCCCAAACTATTTAATGATCTCCAATCGGAATGTTATTTTGAGAACCGCTATAATTGCCGGGTTCTCAGCTTGATATACCATAAAGGGCACACATAACAGGATCTGGGGCAAAAAAATGCGAAGCCCGAAAACGGCAGCCACCCGCACACTCTTCAACAACAGAGCAGTATTTACATTCAAGCAGGCTTACGGGAATATGTTCGAGCTTGAGCCAGGCATCTTTTAATCCCGTGCGTGCATCCCCAACTATCTTTTCCATGTAAAAGCCGCACTTGACAGCATGGCCGGACGGCATGACGGTTATCAAATGTCTGCCGCAGGCATAGCCATCCGACGACCCGTGATAACCTCCTCCATATGAATATGCCATTAAATGAACGGCCTTATCATGTGGAACCATCAGGTTATGATGATCCGCAAGTGAACCTGCCAAGACCGGCAGGTCAATACCCCATTCAACCGCATCAACCTGCTTAACAAAATTGCGCATCAGCTCAAATTCATCAAGGTTTCCGCGATGGATCATCGTTGCGAATGAGACCGGAATCCCAGCATCTTTAGCTGTTTGAATTCCTTTCATGGTACGGTCAAAGGCTCCTTTGCCACGGAGCATATCGTGTCCTTTGATCCAGCCATCGAGGCTGAACTGTATTTCATCTACGTTTAACCAGCTGATATTGTCCGAATTAATGAGTGTCCCGTTGGAAAAGAGAACCCGGCGCAACCCGAGACCGGCAGTTTGAGAAATAAACAGCTGTAAATCTTTATACAGGAGCGGCTCACCTCCGGAAATCATCACTCTGAGGCCACCCATTTCGGAGAATTCGCGCGTAATTTTTAATGCATCGGTCAATGCAATGTCATTATACCGTGGCGGGCCCAGGTAGCAGTGAAGGCATTTGAGATTGCATCTGTGAAGGAGTTGCAGTTCAAGATACCTCAGGGATGGATTAATAGCATGGTTAACAGAAACGCTGACATAATCAGGAGAGGAAAGAAGTTCCAGCAATTCTTCATCCAGGCAATATTCAACAAAATCTGAGTCGGAAGTTAGCTCTTCTCCTCTCAAAGTACCGTTGCAAAGGGAAAAAAAATCTTTTGCCAGGTCGTCAATTTCGTAGAGTTCGTCTCTCCCAATGTGATAAATAAAAGGTTTTTCCAGAATTTTCAATGCAGCTTTTGAATGAATGCGCAAATATGAAGAAGCCCAGTTCATTTCATTCACAAAAATGCTCCATGTCCGTTTCGTCAATCAGATTGTTTTCTTTCAAATGGGATAGCAGGATAAAACCTCCGCAGGGTTCCAAATCCCCGGAAGGTTCCTCTGACTGGAAATCACAGTCATTTGCCCGGAAGGAGCACTGGCTGCAAACACGGTTTCCCAAATCTTCTTTATGCTTTTTCCACAAATTGGGCGCTTTTGTCAAGGTGGGGATTTTAGTCAGATCAATCAGTTTGCTTTCTACAAGAAACTCGATAATCCTGGCGCCCCGGCAGGAGATTTCTTCCAACTTCCCCTCCTTATAAAAGATACAATACGGAAGGCATATATATTCTTTGAAATTGTTTTTAGACATTATTATCGGGGGTGTTACATCAAAAGAGTGATGGCCTGAGCGCATTATTGCAGTCTCAGACCATACTTAAATATATGATGCAGAAATTGGAATCAGCAAGAGCGTTTGCACTTGCACAGACCTGTCGCAACTTTCCTCACTTTTTTGATTTTCATGGTGCCGCCTCCTTTTTTAGAAGTTAAACCGCTTCCATCAAAAAACAGTAATTTTGCACAAAATTTCGATTTCTGTAATTTAAATCGTGCGATACTGAATGTATATCAAAAACAGATCGAATAGTCCACAAAAATGATAAAACATCCGGCATTAAGGGGTGTTATTATAAAGCTGCAAAAAAAACATGCAATTTATTAATAACATCCGAGCTGTTTAAATATCGATGTCATATCCCGCGTTCTTCAGATTACCCGTTATCTCTTTCACATGAGCCGGACCCCGTGTTTCAATCTCAAGCTCAACTATCGTACTGTATATGGGGATATTCC
>JAHJJB010000076.1 GCA_018823005.1 Pseudomonadota bacterium
AAGCCCTGGAAATTCTGACATGAATATTCCATCGGGGTGATCGTTTGCCGGCGCCCTTCAGATTTCCCCGAGTCGGGGCAGTTCCTTATAATTCAGGAGCTTTCGACGGAACAAGACATGCAAAAACCAGCAATTCCTTTCCCGCATTTCTTATCTGGTGCTCTTCCCCGCCGGGTATAAACACAACGCTTCCGGCTGTAACAGGGGTCCAATTGCCATTATTATAAACTTCACCGGCTCCTGAATGAATGAAGATTTCATGTTCCCAGTCATGCGAATGCCTTGGTGAATTTCCTGCGGGAGAAACTTCAAAAATCCGCATGCAAAAATTATTAGCCCCGTCATTTTTGCCGATAACAACCCTTCCCGCTATTCCTTTGGCCAAGCCGCTGTCAAAAAGAACAGGCATGATGTCTGTATACTGAATAATTTTCATAAGTCCCTTTTTAAGTTGAAAAATCAATAGCCGGCCCGGAAGCCCGGGCTACTCTTTTTTATGCAATATATAATAAGGATGTAATACGCAATATCAAGATGCGCTCAATATTAATGTTCTCTTAAAAATAGATCCAGCGCTTCGATTACAACTACGGTGATTGTTGTCTTGTTTGCCGATGCATAAGACTCGACTCTTTCAGCAAGCAGGCAAGGAATTTTAATTTTAAATTCCTGCGTTAAATCAGCACATTGATCATTAAAGCTTTCGTTTTCCATTGATCCTATGACTCCTTTAATTCCCGGTCCTTTTTAATCAAAGGATTGAGAGAAGAACCTTATTTTTTTCCTTCCGCCCGAAGAACTTTTTTATCAAGCTTTCCAACCGCTGTAAGCGGAAGCTCCTTTCTTATCTCGATTATTTTCGGAACCTCGTAGGGAGCAATCTTCTCCCGGGCAAATCTTAAAATATCTTTCTCTGTCTCATTTTTGTCCTTGTCCTGATATTCCTTTGTAAGCATAACAAAAGCTTTTACAAGCTCTGAACCGGGCCGTTCAGGATTAGGCACGCCAACTATCGCAATCATTTCTATTGCCGGATGCCCCGTAAGAACTTCTTCCACCTTCTTTGAAAAGACATTAAATCCGCCTACAATTAACATATCCTTGGTTCTGTCCACTATTTTCAGATAACCCTCCCCATCCTGGACAGCAACATCCCCGGTATGTAAATATCCATCAGCATCGATTGTCTTTTTCGTTTCTTCCGGCCTGTTAAAATAACCGACCATGATCTGCGGACCTTTTACGCAAATTTCCCCGGGCTGACCCAGTGCAACTTCTTTGCCGGTCTCCGTATCCAACAGCTTGATATCCGTATTTAATAAAGGAAGTCCGATCGATCCCAATTTCTTTCTCCCTTTAAATGGATTCATTGTAGTCAATGGAGAAGTTTCAGTCATTCCATAGACCTCAAGCAGTTTGCCTTTACCAACGATTGCTTCAAACTCTTTCTGTGATTCCTCCGGAAAAGGGGCGGCACCACACATGCATACATCAACACCGGAATAATCCAGGGTCTTGAATTTCGGGTTGGCCATAAGAAGCTGGAACAAAGACGGGACGTTGACTATCGTGGTAGGCTTATATTTTTCCATCTGGGCGCAGATGTAATCAGTATCTCTCGGGTTGGGGACAAGAACCTGCGTCCATCCCACATATATGCAGGTTGTATTGAAGAAAAGACCGGCCATATGAAAAAAAGGAAAACCTGACAGGGCAAGCCCCTTGCCCGGTTCCCATCCCATCCAGGTTGTTGCTATTATCATATCAGAAACTGCATTACGGTGGCTCAGCATAGCCCCTTTGGGTGCGCCTGTTGTCCCGCCTGTATATTGCAGGTATGCTATATCATCCGGAGTAATTTTAACATCAGGTCCCTTTTCAGAAAATTCGCCTGTTTTTATTACATCATGAAAATTATAAACGCTTTTCCCTTTCAACGGAGTTACCTTGCCTTTAGGTATTTTTTTCAGCATCTGTCCCAGTATTCTTTTTATGGCAGGAAGAAAACCTCCGACACTTGCCGCCACTACAACTTTAAGATCAGGGAGATTCGACTCAATTTTTACAAGCCTTCCCGCAAATATGGCATCGAGAGTAACAAGAGCTTTTGCCTTTGAGTCATTAAGCTGATATTGCATTTCTTCAGTGGAGAGGAGGGGTGAAACACCAGAAACAACACACCCGGCTTTCAATGTTCCCAGCCATGCTATTATATATTCAGGAATATTCGGAAGATTGATACCGACCACATCGCCTTTTTTCAGCCCGTTTTTAATGAGCATATCGGCGAACTTGTTTGCATACACATCGAGCTGGGCAAAGGTTACTTCAATACCAAAATAAGAAAATGCGGCTTTGTCGGGAAATTTTTCAAACGCAGGTTTTATAACATCAACATATGAGGTTTCCCATTTACCTGGATCAACATCTTTAAGACCGGCATCATATGATTTTCTCCAGAATTGTTCCCTTTCCATAATTTAATTACCTCCCGTTTTAAGTTCAAATCAAGTTGTTGGAGTAATTCTGATAAAATATAAATGGTTAGGCAGCAAAGACTACGGTAACGGCCAATCAAGTTGAGACTTTTTCATAACCCTGCTTAAATGGTCCGGCATGGGTAGTGGGCTTTGGCATTCCGCAAGAATGCAACTCGGACTTCGCCAACGGCAGCAAATTCGCTCCCATGAAATCCGGGCAGCCCCAATAGATATACGCCCACGAAACCGTGATTTCGTCTCTGCCTGTGTCTCTCTATTAACAATCAGGGGGCGTTGATATGTTTCCTTAAAGTTTTCTTGTGGAATGCCAAAGCCCACTACCCATGCCGGACCCGAATTAGAGATATTCAAAGCTCTCTTGCATCAGCATGGCAGTGAGAGTTTTGAATGACTCGCATTTGCCATGCCAGGGTATGGATGCTCGTTTGAAGGTCAGGTTTTCAATCAGTCCTTAAAAACAAGCTTGCCGCCAAGATGGCCTGCGATTCCTGCCGCAGCAAGCATTATGATATGGAGAAGGAAAAACAGATACCTGTCAGGACCAATTGAAACATTTGGATCGATTGCGCGCCATGCAAATAAAACAATGGCTGATATAAAAACTACAATACCGCAGGAAATTTTGGTTATAAACAAAAAGCTCCTTAAACCCTTATATCTTGTGCTCCATTCAACATAGCCCGTAAAAAGCACAACGGGCATGGCTAAAAGGACAACAGTAAGATTATAAAAGGCGGCGACATCAAAACTGCCGGATTTGAAAAGAATGGCAATCGCAAGAAAAAGAACGGTTACGGGAAGAACCCCGTTTGGTATATGCACTGTTATGGGATGGGCATGTAGTTTATGAATAAGTCCGGCGATAAAAGATATTTCAGGCGATTTTGCCTGAACCTCTTTTCCCACCGGGTCAGAGGATGTTTCCGGAGCAGCTTCTGAATCTGTTACTTCTACAAACATTGACTTGTCGGCGCCGCATACCGGGCATTTTTCCGGGGGTTCGGGGCCTGTGTGAACGTATCCGCAGACAGTGCATTTCCATTGTTTCATAAAGTATCTGTCCTCTGGTTTTGTTTCATTGGATGTGCGGCCTTTATCAAAAGGCCGCACACGGAAATCCCCTTTATCCTTTTATAGATCTTGGAGTAAGCATCTGATGCTGCGGACATATTGATCTTGGATTCTGGTAAGACGCGCCGGTAAAAGCTGCGAGATATTTTCTTAAATCCGATAAATTGACCACTTCATCAACAAGACCGTGTTTTGCGCAGTATGCAGGCCTTGAATAGTCAAAATATTCCTGTGCCAGCTTGTTCATACTTTCTATTATGGGCTCAAGAGGCTTTCCGGCAGCTTTGTCTTTTACAAGCCTGCGCGAATAAGATGCTGCTGCGGCTGTTTCACCGTGCATAACGTAAATTTCTGTTGTGGCTACGCCTACCGTAAACGCATTGTGCCTGTTATCGGTCGGTCCGCCCATAATGTAGTGGGCTGCTGCAGATCCTTTTCTTAAGACAACCAGAAGCTGCGGAACTTCTGTCTGCTGTATGGAATAGATGAGAGACTGGCCTAGTCCGAGAAGTTCGGCTTTTTCTGCTATATCGCCTACATCGATCCCTGACGTATCCTGGAACCATATAATGGGAATCCTGTCACGTCCGCATAATGTGACAAACTCATTCATCTTTATAAGGCCCTGCCTGTAAAGTTTCCCGCCAATTCCCGGGTAAGTCGCATATTCAGGATAGTTTTCTTTAAGAAGACCCTGGTTATTCCCGATACATCCGACGACAAAACCATCCATTTTACACAGACCTGTATAAATCTCGGGCCCGTAATCAGGACGGTACTCCATATGTTCGCTGCCATCAACAAGACGGGACAGAATATCTTTAAAATCATATGTTCTCTTCTGATTGAAAGGAAGCAGATAATAAAGATCATCGGCGGAAAATTTGGGGGATTTGGGTTCAGCAACCCTGAAAAACTTCGGATTGTATGCAGGCATGTCTTTCATATAATCTTTCAGGCCATCAAGGAGGGCTGTCTCTTCATCAAAGACATATCTGAAGAAGCCTGTTGCATCGTAATGAACCTCGACTGATCCCGGCGGTTTGGCCTTGAACTGCTTTGCAGCGGAAATAAGCATTTCCGCCCCCTCCAAGTCAAAGCCTCCTTTGGGAGACATTCCGCTTAAAATTCCGCCACCGCCTACCGCTATGTTGCAATTTTTATGGGCAAATAAAATTGTTGGGCTTATTGCCTGATATCCTCCGCCGGCAGGATTGGTCCCGTAAATACCTGCTAATATAGGAATTCCCATGATTTCAAGTTCCGCATGCCTGAAAAACGTTGTTCCCGATCCCCGGCGGCCTCCATAAAATTTTTCCTGTTCAGGCAATTTAACTCCGCTGCAGTTTACGAGCCAGACAAGGGGGATATGAAGCCTTTTGGCCAAATCCGTGACTCGCAGAACGTTTTCAGCCTGCCCGGGAAGCCAGGCTCCGGCCATGACTTTGTTGTCAAAACCGATTATTACCGCCCATTTGCCGGATATTTTTCCAAGACCGTCAATAACATTGGTTGTTCCCTCGGGATTATTGGTGGGGTTGAATATGGTATGTAAAGGGCACCAGGTTCCCGGATCAACGAGGTATGCGAGCCTCTGCCAAACGGTCATCTCGCCTCTTTCATTAATCTTTTCAGTTGAGAAACCGACGTTTTTTACTTTTTCAACCTCGGCTTTAACCTGATTTTCAACCTCTTTTATTTGTGTAACGTTCTCCTTGCTGCTTTTTTTCTGGCCTTCTGAAAGCCCTCTGCCGAAATCAGGCATTTTTTCAAAATAAGGTCTCATATTCTAACTCCCGGTAACATCTGTCTGGTTGATATTATAAGTCCAACAATTGCGCGATTCGTTAATATATTCC
>JAHJJB010000077.1 GCA_018823005.1 Pseudomonadota bacterium
TATCTTTTGGCATTTTGCTTATAGGTGGTGGTCTTAAGAAAATCTATCATAACTACGGCAAATTAGAAGGCAAAAAGCCGGATAGTTAATTTTTGCCCCGGCACAGGGGAAAATTTAAAAACGGTGGTAATAAGTATGCTAACAAGCAATGATAATTGCGGTATAAATGACTCCAGCGTTAATGATCTTAAATCCGAAGTCGAGTACAGGACAAAACTGCAGGATATTTGCAACAAAATATATGCTGCTTCAAACCTCGATGAGATATTGGTAAACCTGAAAAATGAGATTACTTCACTTTTCGATGCGGAAAGAATAACGGTTTACGTTGTTGACGGGAAAACCAGGGAACTGGTCTCAAGATTCAAATCCGGAACAGAGATTTCCGAGATCCGTATTCCCGTGTCAATAAGCAGTCTTGCCGGCTATGCGGCGTTTAAACAAAAACTGCTGAATGTAAAAAACGTATATGATGACAACGAACTTGCTTCGATAGACAGGGAATTAAAGTTTGACAAACGCTGGGATAAAAAAACCGGGTTTGTTACAAAGCAGGTCCTGGCTTTTCCGATAATATATAAAAAATATCTGCTTGGCGTAATTCAGCTTATTAACCGCAAGGACGGTTCTTCATTTATGAGGATAGATGAACAGGCCGTAGATGAGCTTTCCAAGATACTCGGTATAGCCCTTTATAACCAGAAACGCATGGCGAAATCGAGAACCACCAAGTTCGATTATCTACTTGAAAATCATATACTTACCCAGAAAGAGCTTGAAAAAGCAATCGGTGATGCAAGACAAAGAAAAGAGCTTGTCGAGAATATTCTCATTTCCGACTTGAAAATTCCCAAGAAGGAAGTCGGAAAATCCCTCAGCGAATTTTATAAGGTTCCCTATGCGGAATATAATCCCACTTTCCCGATACCGGGCGATCTTCTGGCCGGCCTGAGAATCCCTTTCATGCGCAATAATCTTTGGGTGCCTATCCGAAGAGAGGGGGAGAATATCATGATAGCTATCGACAATCCTCATGACATTCAGAAGATCGATGACATCAAAACTCTCTTTATAGGTAAAAGCCTGGTGTTTTCAGTAGCGTTAAAGCAGGATATTCTCGATTTCATCAAGCTGTTTACACAGGATGAAAAAGAACTTGCGGGAATTGATGATATCCTTTCAAAACTTCAGGAAGAATCCGAGGAGATTGTGGAGGCTGAATCATCAGTGGGAGAGGAGGACAGCGCGGTAGTCCAGCTTGTTAATAAGATTATTCTTGATGCATATGCCAGAAGGGCTTCGGACATACATATTGAACCTTATCCCGGCAAGAATAATACCCATGTCAGAATAAGAATAGACGGCCAGTGTGCACTGTATCAGACAATCCCTTTCAGCTATAAGAACGCCATAGTATCACGCATCAAGATCATGTCCGATCTTGATATAGCTGAAAGGCGCAAGCCTCAGGACGGAAAAATCAAGTTCAAGAAGTTCGGCGGCAAGGATATTGAGCTCCGTGTTGCAACTGTTCCGACCCAGGGCGGGCTTGAAGATATTGTAATGCGTATCCTTGCAGCCGGCGAGCCGCTTCCGCTTGACAAGATGGGGTTTTCAGAGAAAAATTTTGAGAATTTTGTGAGTGCCATAAGCAAGCCTTACGGTATCATGTTTGTATGCGGTCCTACCGGCTCGGGAAAAACCACAACGCTTCATTCCGCGCTGGGATACATAAACAAGCCTGAAACAAAAATATGGACTGCAGAGGATCCCGTTGAAATTACCCAGAAGGGATTAAGGCAGGTTCAGGTAAAACCAAAAATAGGCTTTGATTTTGCCGCAGCCATGAGGTCATTTTTACGTGCCGACCCCGATGTTATCATGGTTGGAGAAATGCGCGACAAAGAGACTACGCATATCGGCATTGAAGCTTCACTTACCGGCCATCTTGTACTTTCAACTCTTCATACAAACAGCGCCCCTGAAAGTATAACGCGTCTACTTGACATGGGTATGGATCCGTTCAATTTTGCCGATGCCATTTTGTGTATTCTTGCCCAGCGACTTGTTCGCACGCTCTGCAAGGATTGCAAGCAGCCCTATACTCCTTCAAGGCAGGAATACGACGAGATTGTAAGAGAGTATGGAGAAGAGCCCTTTGAAAAAAATATGAATATTCCTTATACGGACGACCTTCTATTTTATAAACCGGGCAGCTGCGAAGCCTGCAACAAAACCGGCTACAAGGGGCGTATGGGTATTCATGAGCTTCTGATGGGTACCGATGAGATGAAGAGGCTGATCCAGAGCATGGCAAAGATGGAACAACTTCGCGAACAGGCTATAAAAGACGGAATGACCACACTTAAACAGGACGGTATTGAAAAAGTATTCGGAGGTTATACTGATTTCATACAGGTCAGGAAAGTCTGCATAAAGTGAGATAAAAGAAGGGTTCAAGGGGTCGAGGATTCAGGGGTTCAAGTGTTGGTAAGTGACAGTCAATTTTGATGTTTAAGAAATCTGTTCAGCTGTTTTTCGTAATAGGATTTGTCTGAAGCTGCAAGTGCAAGAGCCTTTCTTGCCGCTTCTATTGCCTCATTATATTCCCCTGTCGCATAATAGCTTTCTGCAAGCGTATCATAAAAATGTGGTTTTTCTTCAATCCTGACAGTCCGTTTGGCAAGAGTAACAGCCATTGCCGCGTTCCGGATGCTTTCGTCTTCGCATGTTGCATATAACCATGCCAGATTATTTAAAACTTTTGGGTTATCACGATCGATGGAGAGGGCATTTTCATATGCTTTTTTCGCTTTATGAAATTCTTTTATGCTGTAATAAAAGTCTCCGAGCATTGCATGGAGATCCGGATTGTTTGGATTATTCTGTATTTCCCCGAGTACGATCTTTTCGATGAAATACTCGTTTATTCTTTTCCCCTTTTCACCGAAATTCAAATTGTAGCCGACCGACCCGATTATTAATAATCCTGCAAGATATACCGCCATGCTTTTTTTAATTTTGATATTGTGGCGCTTAATCCATGTCTTGTCGGCATCGCACCTGTTAAGGTATTCAATCCTCTCTTTAATGCTGAAATGGTGCCAGTTCGGTTTGTCGGCAGTCTGTCCACTCGCATACGCAATTTTTTCCAGGGTTGATATGAGGGCCTTTGCGCTGTCGAAAAATGAGTATACGTATATATCGGCCTGGCGTTCGAAGTTGCGCATGAAATATCCGAAAATGAATCGAAAATATACCAGAAATAAAGCCGTTATTGTGATACCAAACGAGATTGATATGACCGTGGCCTGCTTAACCCCGTAATCGGTTAGAAAGCGGTAGAATGGTTTTGCATAAATCACCAGATAAATAATCATATCGAAGGTGGCAAGGGAAAGGAGCATATATCCCAAAAAAAATACCAGGTAGAATAAGAGATGTTTCCGTTTAATGTGTCCTATCTCATGGGCTATGACTGCTTCAACCTCTTCAGGCTCAAGAAGGCTTAAAAGAGCTTTTGTTACGAGAAGATAGCGGAATCTGCTTACGAGTCCCATTACACCCGCCGTGATCATTCTTGTTCCGAATATGGGCCAGTAGAGGATATTGGAGATCTTTACACCGGCCCTTTTACAAACTGCCTCTATCATTGCCCTGTTCTTTCCCTCTTCAACAGGCGTACATCTCCAGAACGTTTGAATCAAAACAGGACCGAAAATTGCGATAATAATAAGGAAAGAGATAAAAAAGATTAGCTCGCCTCCGGTTGTTGAAAGAAACCGTTTCGGACCGTCAAACGGCAGGAGATTAATGATGTCTGCAGCAAAAGAGAGGAGAAGCCAAGGCATCACAACCGGTATAGAAAAGGAAATGTTGGAAGCTATGTAGGAGCGTCTTGATAAATCATCCGCGTAATAAAGTTTTTTATATGCCCCGAACGCAGAACCCCATATTATGGATAGATAAAGCAAAAAGAGGCATAGAAAAAGGAGCGCCTCAACGGTTGGAACCGATTTGAATAGCGGCATGTTGCCGGTATAGGAGGGGAGGTTGAGGCCATAAATATTTATGGCAAAAAGAAGTATGGCAAGGATAGAACTGGTGTTCAGAAAGGAATCGAACTTGTGATAATATAAAAATTGATTTTGATATGAAATGCTTTTTTCAAGCCTTCTGAACCTGCTGAAAATAAAATAAATAAAGATGGCGGAAAGGCTGAAAAAAATATACAGCACTTCCGAAAAAGAAGCATCATCTGCGGAACCCGAATATTGATAGGTTGAGTAAATGAGTATTACAATTATGAAATATATAAAGTTGGTGAACATCTGTTTTTGACGGTCCAGTAAAAAGTCAGTTAACAGTTTTTATAAAAAATACGGAAATATTACTCCCGGGATCGAAAATGTAACGTTGATTGGGATTTTGCATATTTGTCATGATTTTTCTCTTAACCATTTGATTCTGTTAGCTATTAATATCAACCGAATACAGAAAAGTCAAGAGAAATCTTTATATTATTTAAATTATTTCAATATGTTATAAAA
>JAHJJB010000078.1 GCA_018823005.1 Pseudomonadota bacterium
AAGAGACCTGTTTCTCATGAGGAATGCGTCCGCCAGCATCCACAGGTTAAGGGATATGTCTGCGAACCGCGAGTACAAACTCATGATAGATGAGGACAACAATATCCATTCTTTCAATTACAGCATCAATGACGATATTTTCCTGAATATCATGCGGAATGAAAATGGATTCAAAGCTGAAAAAATTGAAGTTGAATATGAAAAACGAATGGGGCAGATAGGCGGTGTTTTAAAGGACAGCCTTATCGCATCAATAGGTGAAGGCCGGGAAAGGATTTCACTGGCACTCAACATATCTGATATATTCGCATGGGACATCGACTTTACTACAGATTTGAGAAACGGAGATACATTCAAGGTAGTTGTCGAGGAACTCTACAAGGACAACGAGTTCAAGAAATACGGTAACATAATGGCTGTCGAATTTGTCAACAACGGCAAAGAATACCGGGCATACAGATTTGAGCATAATGGGAAGGCCGGTTATTACGATGATGAGGGGAACGCATTAAAGAGGGCATTCTTAAAGGCTCCCCTCAGCTTCAGAAGAATCAGCTCCGGATTTTCAAAGAACCGGTTACACCCTATCCTCAAGAGATACAGACCACATCATGGGATTGACTATGCCGCGCCTCAGGGCACGCCCGTATCGGCCGTAGGAGACGGAACGGTAACCTTTTCAGGCTATCAGGGGGGTTACGGAAAACTTGTGATGATCAGGCACCGTAACGGGTACAGGACTTGCTACGGTCATCTCTCAAGGATCGTAAAAGGTATTACCGCTGGTGTTAAAATTGATCAGGGTGAAGTGATAGGATATGTCGGTTCCACCGGGCTTGCAACAGGCCCGCACCTGCATTACGAGATGAGTGTAAACAATAAACTGGTAAATCCCCTGAGGATCAATAGCCCCAGCGGTGAGCCTCTGCCTGAAGTTGCATTGGCGGAATTTGGTGCCTTTCGCGAACAATTGTCGAAAAGACTCGCATCCATAACTCCTGAATCTATTCTGGCCACCGGGAATAATCGCAAAGAGCCGGCAGATGGAGCCTGATATCTGATTACGATACACCAGCATCTCTTTTCTTACTGGCCCCGGCGCTTCTCTCCTGACCTTGCCTGCCTTCTTGCTAAAACCGAAGCATCTAATGTTCTCCATATTTAAGTTGTCCTTTTGTTTAATCTCATTGTTAATCTGTAAAATTACTTTGTGCATTATATGATATTTTTGGTTTTGTTTGTTTTGTGTCCGCAACATTACCGACACTGTCCCGTATTCTTATGAAAAATTGCATGTTTTTTAAGATTAAATCTGATATGAATCAGAACAGCACCCGAAATCCGAACAAACATCAATAATATTAAGGTACAAATTGCAACTTCCTGCGAACATATCAACTTGCATATGGAGGAAATAGATGACCAAATCAAGCAAAACGAAAACAAATTATACTCCTGAAAGCCCTGATACAGTTAAGAGCGATCTTTTGGAGCCTATGGATTATAAATACAGGCAGAAAAGGGATATTGAAATTGAAATTGAACAGCCTGAATTTACTTCCGTATGTCCCATGACCGGACTTCCGGATTTCGGATGCATAATCATTCGATACGTTCCGGACAAAAAAATAATAGAACTTAAGTCATTGAAATATTACCTTCTTCAGTACAGGAATGTTGGCATTTTTTATGAGCATGTCGTCAACCGCATACTGGATGATCTTATTAAGATATTGAAACCCAAAAGGATGGAAATCACCGGTGAATTTACCGCAAGGGGTGGGATAACAACACGGGCTGTTGCAGCTTATAAGGCAGGCGAATGATCTCAGCGAAACGAACTTATACCGTAAAAGCAGCGTCTTTTTTTATAATTTTTTTTCTTTCCTGCTTTGCTGCAGGCTGCTCGCTTTTTTCGGCGGGAACAAAATCTGGCAGAAACGACATATTAAAACCTTCCGGGAATGACCTTATAAAAATAATAGTCCTTACAAAGTTTGAAAACAAATCTTTTATCGGGCAGGATGAGTTTGATGAGATATTTCAAAAGAGTCTTTCCCTGAAATTTGAAAAAGCTTGCAAAGGTATTTCACTTATAAAACCGGAAGAAAATAAAAATAACATCCTGTCAGGGAAACTCCCTAAAACCGGTTCAGGCCGGATAGACAGCTTTAGAATCGCCGAAGCGGGAAGAGAGACTGGCATAAATGCAATAATAACCGGCGCTCTGATCGATATTGCCGGAGTAGAAGAAAGACGGGGCTTTTTATGGTTGGAAAGGTCTAAAACTTTTGCCCGGGTTGATATGGTAATCAATGTTTATGATTCTGCAACCGGAACCAAAATCTATGAAGAAAGTATAAAACAACAAATTGAAATAGCAGAACATGAATATGATGCTCTCATGGGTAAAACTCCGAAATGCGTAATGGAATTTAAAGAGAAGATAACGGACGCGCTTTTTATGATAGGCATATCGGTCTGCAGGGAGATTAAAAAACAACCCTGGCAGGGATTTGTCATTTCAGGTCAGGGAAGCGGGATAACAATATCATCAGGGGAAAATGCAGGACTTAAAGCCGGAATGGTTTTTGATGCTTACGATGCCGGGGAAATTATTTCAGGAGCTGACGGGCAGAAATTTTTTATGCCGGGGCAAAAAGCCGGAACAGTTAAAATAACAGGTGTTTTCCGGGACAAGGCAGAAGCGGTCATTTTGACCGGAGAGAATATTAAAGCCGGAAGCGTTTTAAAGATCCACTAACAGCCGTACCCTGAACGGGCAAAACGAAGCAGGAGGATACAGGAGTCAGGAGCCAGAATATACATGGTATTGTTATTCTTCTGTCTTCTGAGTTCTATATTCTCATATAAATAATAGGTGTCCGTTATCCGATTCCTGAACCCTCGAATCCTTAACCTTTTCTGATCGTTATAATTTGACCCTGTATACATTGATAGGCTGGCTGATTCCTTTTATGGAAACCGGCGGCAGGGCGTCTGCTTCCATATTATTTGAAATCCTGGAATAAGTTAATTCACTTATAAGTATTTCCCCTTCTTTAGCAAACCTCTGCAGCCTTGAGGCGACATTTACAGCCATTCCGACTGAAGTAAATTCTTTCTTTCTCAGGGAACCGAGTATACCCGAAAAAACCTTTCCTGTCGCAATCCCGATGCCTATTTTTAGCTTAAATCCATTCTTTCCGCCAAGCATTTCATCAATTTGTGCAGCCTTCTTCTGCATTTCCATTGCTGCTTTCACCGCCCTGATCGAGTCATCAGGGAAAGGAACGGGGGATCCGAAAACGACCATGATGGCATCTCCGATATGCTTGTCAACCATCCCGCTAAAACCAAAAGCCACTTCCCCCATTGGAGTAAAATAATAATTATTGAGAAAATCGGCCAGTTCATCAGGCGGAATATTCTGGGACATTTTTGTGAATCCCCGTATATCGGAAAACAGGATTGAAACCTCATGGAAAGTGGGTTTAAGAAATCCGGTTGAATTCTCAATCTCCTTGTAAATCTGCTGGGGAACAAACTGCCGCAAACGCTTGCGAACGTTTATCTCCCGTATCTTTGCTCTCAGTTCAATATTGTCAAATGGTTTGGTTAGAAAACCGTCTATGCCCTCATTAGTTGCAAGAATAGCAGCCTCCATAGTGGCGTATCCGGTAAGAAGAATCCGGGTTATTTCAGGATTAATCAAACCAATGGCAGAAAGGGTATCAAGGCCATTTAATCCCTGCATCCTGTAATCTGATACTACTGTTGATACAAGAGCAGGATTATTTTTTACAAACTTTATTCCCTCTTCGCCATTTTCGGAAGTATATAATTCATAAGGCTCTTTTTTCAAAGCTCTGACCACGGAACGGCGAACACCTTCTTCGTCATCTATAAAAAGCAGTCCGTTCATATTGCCTCCTTATAGGTCTCAGTATCAGGGACAGCGGGTTCTCTTTTGTTACAGATAAAGTCCAGATATGAGCTGATGAGCTCTTGTGCTTCACGTTCGGACGATATTTGCTTGATTGACTCGCGGAATCTGCCGCTTGATGCAAGCCCTTTTACGAACCAGCCAAGCCGACTGCGCATCATAAAGCATGCCTGCTTTTCCCCAAGATACTCCACGGTAACTTTAAGATATTCTTTCATGGCTTCAAACCTGCGGACAATACTCACAGGTTGAACAGGTTTTCCTTCCAGAATAGCTTTTACCTGCGAAAATATCCAGGGATTACCTATAGCTGATCTGCCAATCATTACTGCGTTGCATTCTGTTTGATTTATCATATCGACAGCATCTTCAGCAACAATTATGTCTCCGTTACCAATTACAGGCATAGAGACACTTTTCCTGACCGTTGATATCACCGACCAGTCGGCCTTGCCCCTGAATCCCTGATTAGCTGTCCTCGGATGCACTGTAACAGCATCAACTCCGCAGGCCTCTGCTATTTTGGCTATCACCAGGGCATCCTCTCCGGTTTTTTCCCACCCTGTTCTCATTTTAATTGTAAGAGGAATTTTTATGGAGTTCCGGACTACTTTCAGAATTGCTTCGGCCCTCCCGGGATCCTTCATAAGAGCAACGCCTGCGCCTGATTTAACGATCTTCTTAACCGAACATCCGAAATTTATATCAAGAATATCGGCTCCCGATGATTCCACAATTCTTGCGGCTTCTGCCATAATAGACGGGTCTGAACCGAATATCTGGAAAGAGACGGGTTTTTCTTCAGGAAAGGATTCGAGCATCCTGAGTGTTTTATTAGCGCCAAAAACGAGACCATTTGAGCTGATCATTTCGGAACAGACCAGACCGCACCCCCCTCTTTTGGCAATGAGCCTGAACGGAAGGTTGGTAATGCCGGCAAGAGGAGCCAGCACTGTATTGTTTTCGATAATTAGTGAACCTATTCTCATTTGCACCTTGTTTGAGTTCGCCTGCCCTGAATCCGGATAAAAACCGGCAGGGCTTACTTCTTTTTAATATCCGTAAAGGAAATAATCCTGGCGCCTCCTGAATCCCCAGGCTTCTCCGGACTTTTCCCGCTTTTAAAGGGGTCTTCGGGATCTTCCGGGCAAACGACAATCTCCATTCTAATCTTTTTACCGTTCATCGTAAATTCAGCACCATCTATGTATGAATCCCTCAATACCCAGGTAATAGCGTGGACAGGCACCTGCAGCATCAGAAGCTTGACATGATACCAGGAACGCTTCGGGTCAGGCAGGATTTCTTCAATTCTCGCAAAAGCAAGAGGTTTATCTTCAAAATAAATCAGTACTATATCGCCTTCGGAAGCCATTTTATCAGCCTGTTGTAAATTTTATCGGTTTGTTTAATTATAGCGGCTTCGTAAAAAATCAATTTTCACACGAAGCCACAAAGGCACTGAGAAAAACATATTGAAAACATTCAGTTTTTTCTTTGTGTTCGCAGTGCTCTTTGTGATAATGACTTTTTACGAACAGATCAATTATCACACAATCAAAATATCATGTAAAGTTAAGTCTTGCCATCAAAGTTTTTTACATGCAAACATGTATTAAACTATTAAGGATCATCTCCAAAAGAGTTGGTTATTGTACTGAGATTAAAGGGGTCAAGAGTTCAGGGTCTCCAGTGATTTGAAAGCCTATCAGAACTTAAAAGGAATATCGGAGAGGTTGGAGTGCAAAATATTTTAGTCAGCGCATGTCTGCTTGGAGAGAGGGTACGCTACGACGGATTGGTTCTTCCGGTTTCAGACAGGCTTATTGATGCTTTAAAACAAATTGCAAACGTTATACCCTTTTGCCCTGAAGTAACAGGGGGGCTGCCTGTCCCCCGGTTTCAATCTGAAATATCAGGCGGAGGTGGAAACTTGGTCATAGACGGAAAGGCGGTTGTAAATGATATAAAAGGAAATGACGTTACTTCGTATTTTATAACCGGCGCGGAAAAGGCGCTTGAAACGGCCACGAAAAATAATATCAGAGCAGCAATACTGAAGGATAAGAGCCCTTCATGCGGAAGCGCTTTCATATATGACGGGACTTTTACAAAAATCCTGAAATCCGGCAGAGGGGTAACGACAGCACTTCTTGAAAGGCATGGAATCCGTGTTTTTAACGAAAAAGATATTGAGGATGCTCTCAAAATTTATTGAAATGGTCTCATTTTTCAAGATAAATTAATTACGATGATTTTGACACTGACAATCTTTTAATATATATTCCCCCTGTCGATAATCCATATAATCATAATCAAAAAATTTAAGGCAACGATATCAATGGAAACAGAAGAAAAAAATCCGGAATCTGCTCCCGAGTGGGAAGACCGAACGTTGTGCCCGGACGGGAACTGCATTGGCATAATAGGCCCGGATGGACGCTGCGGGGAATGCGGAATACAATTTAGCTCTCCGGAACCAGGGCAGCAAACAACCACAGAAATTGCCGATATTCCTTCAAGCAATAATGAACCGGATGCGGAATCCGACTCGTTATGGGAAAACCGCATTTTATGCCCGGATGGTAACTGCATCGGCATAATAGGTCCAGATGGACGCTGCAGGGAATGCGGAAAAGAAGGTAATTAAAATAGTTGCAATGAAAGATACCGCTGTTGACAGCGCTACAAAATTTTCCGCGCTGATTGTTGCCGCTTCCAGTTCTTTTCTCACCCCTTTTACCATATCTTCGGTGAACATAGCGCTCCCCTCTATAGAAAAGGACTTTCAAATCAATGCTATTATTTTAAGCTGGATTGCAACGTCATACCTTTTATCTGCGGCAATATTTCTTGTCCCTTTCGGAAAGCTGGGCGATATTTATGGCAGGAAGAAAATATTCCTATTTGGTATAATAATTTTCACTCTTTCATCGTTTCTTGCCGCATTTTCAAACTCAGCCGGCATGCTCATATTCTCCAGAATCATTCAGGGTCTTGGCAGCGCCATGGTGTTTGCTACAGGAATTGCCATAATAAGTTCCGTTTTCCCAGCCGAAGAAAGGGGCAAGGCTCTCGGCATAACCGTTGCCGCAGTCTATTCGGGCCTCTCATGTGGCCCTTTTTTCGGAGGCTTTCTCACACAGCATTTTACCTGGAGAAGCATATTTGTTGTCAATGTTCCACTCGGAATAATAATCATACTGCTTATCGTCTTTAAACTGGAAGGTGAATGGGCCGACGCAAAGGGCGAAGAATTTGATGTCCAAGGCTCGGTAATATACGGCCTTTCGCTTATTGCCCTGATGTGCGGGGTTACACTCCTTCCCGGAATGTCCGGCTACGGTTTAATTATAACCGGCTTCTTCGGGCTTTTCCTGTTTTTCAAATGGGAAAACAGAGTTGAACACCCGGTTTTTGAAGTGGCTCTTTTCAGGACAAACAGGGTTTTCGCTTTTTCATGCTTTGCGGCCCTTATAAACTACAGCGCAACTTTTTCAGTAACATTTCTGACAAGTCTTTTTCTGCAGTACATAAAGGCACTCTCTCCAAGGGATGCCGGAATCATACTGATATCCCAGCCTGTCATAATGGCCATTTTCTCGCCGGTCGCAGGAAGGATTTCAGACAGGATCGAGCCGCGCATTATTTCATCCATCGGAATGGCTATAACAGGCATTGGTCTGTTTTTTATGTCCTTTATTGATGAAAACACGGATCTGAAAATTATCGCCGGATGCCTAATGCTTCTCGGATTCGGTTTTGCTCTTTTTTCTTCCCCTAACATGAACGCCATTATGGGAAGCGTTGAAAAAAGGCTCTACGGGATAGCTTCCGGTTCGGTTGGAACAATGCGCCTTCTTGGCCAGATGTTAAGTATGGGAATTGTAACTCTTATCTTTGCTATTATGATCGGAAGAGTCCAGATTACATCTGAATATTATCCTGCTTTCATAGCAAGCTTCAGGCTGGCATTGCTGATTTTCGCTGTTCTGTGCACCGGCGGGATATTTCTCTCGCTTTCAAGGGGAAAA
>JAHJJB010000003.1 GCA_018823005.1 Pseudomonadota bacterium
ACAAATTCCGGTATCAGCCTTTTTGCGGAGAGATTTTTATATGCTTCGCTTATTCCGGTAAAAGAAACGACAGATCTTGATTTTTCCCTCTGTACCTCCATCGCTCCATTAAAGCCGTCCATATCGAGAAAGAGCTTTTCATCTCTTACAACATCCCTCACAATATCAACAGGGAAACCAAAGGTGTCATACAGTTTGAATATGACATCACCGGGAACAGTGTTTTGACCTTTCGCCTTAATTTCCGAAAGGGTATCATTTAAAATTTTCAATCCGTTATCAAGAGTCTCAGAAAACCGGAGTTCCTCGTTCTTTATGACATTTGTTATGAATGCCTCAGCCCCGTCAAATTCGGGATAGGCCTCCTTCATGGTTTGAATGACAACACCGGATGTTTCATGAAGAAAAGGCTTTACAAGGCCGATATTGCGCCCGTAACGTATGGCTCTTCGCATTATCCGGCGAAGGACATACCCCCTGCCCTCATTTGCCGGAAGAATACCGTCACAGATAAGAAATGCGGCGGCCCTGCTGTGATCGGCAATAACTTTCATAGCAATATCAGAGGCTCCTGATTCACCAAGACGCTTTCCGGAAAGCTCCGCAGTCTTTCCAATAATAGGAAGAATCAGGTCGGTATCGTAATTGGTATGTACATTCTGTACTACTGTGACAATACGCTCGAGTCCCATCCCTGTATCAATGCTGGGCTTTGGAAGGGGGGTCATTTTCCCGGAAACATCACGGTTAAACTGCATGAAAACGAGATTCCAGATTTCAAGATATCTGTCACATTCGCATCCGACCCTGCAATCCGGCTTACCGCAGCCATACTGCTCTCCCCTGTCAATAAGTATTTCGGAACATGGGCCGCATGGTCCGGTATCTCCCATCGACCAGAAATTGTCTTTCTCACCGAACCTTACTATCCTCTCTTCCGGAATCCCTATATTGTTATGCCAGATACCGTGCGCTTCATCATCGTCAAGATAAACTGAAGCCCACAGTTTTTCTGCCGGAAGACCATAACCGTTTATTAAGAGGTCCCATGCGAATTCAACAGCTTTTTCCTTAAAGTAATCCCCGAATGAAAAATTTCCCAGCATTTCAAAAAAAGTGTGGTGTCGAGCTGTATAACCAACATTCTCAAGGTCGTTATGTTTACCCCCCGCACGCACACATTTCTGGGAAGTGACCGCCCTCACATAGTTCCTTGACTCTTCGCCAAGGAAAGTGCGCTTAAACTGCACCATTCCAGCATTTGTAAATAACAGAGTCGGATCATCGGATGGAACAAGGGATGAACTTCTAACTATCTGATGATCATGCTTTTGAAAGTATTCAAGAAACCGCCTGCGAATTTCACTGCCTGTCATTCGTAACTCCGTATATGTTGTCGTTAACTTTTTTCCACCCTGTTTTCTTCCTTCGCCGGAATAAGGCCCATCGCCTCTCTGACTTTCGGGTACAGGCTGTTAAAAATGTCGGGGTTTTCCTTTAAAAACTTTTTCACATTTTCACGGCCCTGGCCTATTCTCTCTCCGTTATAAGAATACCATGCCCCGCTTTTCTCAATTATGCCTGTTTCCGCACCCATATCGATTGCATCACCTATTTTCGATATTCCTTCACCATACATTATATCAAATTCGGCTTCCTTGAACGGAGGAGCCATCTTGTTTTTCACAACCCGCACTTTGGTCCTGTTTCCGACCACATCCTGACCATCTTTGATAGCTGCGTTTCTGCGTATATCAAGCCTTACAGATGAATAGAACTTAAGCGCGTTTCCTCCTGTAGTTGTCTCAGGATTTCCGAAAAACACCCCTATTTTCATTCTTATCTGATTTATAAAAATCACGGAAGTCATTGTCTTTCCGATTGTTCCTGTCAGCTTCCTCAGCGCCTGAGACATTAGCCTTGCCTGAAGTCCCATATGGGAATCCCCCATTTCACCTTCAATTTCAGCCCTTGGAACAAGCGCAGCAACAGAATCAATCACCATAATATCTATAGCACCACTTCTGACCAGCATATCTGCTATTTCAAGGGCCTGTTCTCCTGTATCGGGTTGAGCCACAAGAAGCTCGTCGCAGTTTACGCCGATTTTCCTTGCATAGACCGTGTCAAGAGCGTGCTCTGCATCAATAAAAGCTGCTATCCCCCCAAGATTCTGTGCTTCAGCAATGGCATTTAAAGTAAGAGTCGTCTTTCCTGACGATTCAGGCCCAAAAACTTCTATAACCCTTCCCCTCGGAATTCCGCCCACACCAAGAGCCCTGTCCAGAGCAAGTGATCCGGTGGGTATTACCGGAACATCGATAACTGGCCTGCTCCCAAGTTTCATTATCGAACCCTTCCCAAACTGACGTTCTATCTGACCCATTGCAGTCTCAACCGCTTTTTCCTTATCGACTGAATTGCTCATAGTTCCCTCCCTCTTTCTTAATATAAACACGGTTGAACAGATTCTGCCGGCAACTCTTTAACAATAAACTAAAGTTGGATTGTTTTATCCCTGTTGAAAAGAGCGCTCAAAAGCTCGGTGTACACCGGCCCTTCCGGCGAAAGGTCGCTTTTATATAAATAAATCTTCTCGGCAACAAATATTTCCGATTCAAAACTCTGAAATTTTCTCAAAGCCTCA
>JAHJJB010000079.1 GCA_018823005.1 Pseudomonadota bacterium
TGTCGAACAAACTATTTGATGTAATCAAGTCTTTTCTTGGATCTGATCAGTTTTCCATATTGTATGATCCAGTTCAATTCTTCCTGATTCAACGGTCCCTGCAGCATTGCTCTGAAATTCGTCATAAGCTGCTCCCTGTTTTTCGGACCAGTCAGAACCAGGTGGACATGAGGATTTGACAAAACGAATCTGTAGCAGAGTCCAGGTGTCAGGGGAGGTATCTTGGCATCTTCTTTGCCGCCCGGCCAGGGCGCCGTTTCGATCCCTTTCACAGGGTTTATTAACTGCTGCCACGCCAGCGCCGTATAACTGACAACAACAGGATTCCGCTTTTTTAGATGCGGGAAGATATCCTCTTCCGCTCCTGTGTGTTTGGCATTATAGCGAATCATTAACAGATCTAGTTCTGAATTGAGTGCCAATTGTCCGGCCCGTTTCCTGTCATGGATGCTGGTTCCGATAGTCTTGATCTTGCCTTCCTGTTTAAGTTTCAGTAATGAATCGACAATACCCTGGCTGTAAATTGATGTCCGTCCGAGCCACCCAAGTTTGAAAACATCCAGATAATCGGTATTTAATTCGCGCAGAGCTTTTTCAACACTCCGGCGTATCTGCCAGCCGAAGAAACCCCAGCCGAGCAGAGCCACCACATTTTTCTCCCTGTTTTTTCCGATTACATCCCTAATCCCTGCTGTAACTTTTTTAAAACTGGCCCCCCAGACCCAGTAATTGGCTCCATGCTCTGCGGCCCATTCGACATCGGAAGAATCCATTCCGTAATTGCCGGCAATACCCATTCTGAATACCTTCTTCTCAATCACAGGTAAAATACAAAAGGAAAAATCACTTTGAATAATGTTGTGTTCCATGGTCATTGAAGTTCCCAACAAACGTACTGAATATTTAATATCCGGTTTTGAAAACATCTGTTCTTCGAATTTCCTGTTATTTATTCCAAAATTCATGTAAAATCAATTATGTTCTATTGATGGCCTGCGTAGAAGGTGTTTATTACCAGCAAAAGTGTATTACATATAGTCTGTAATTCTTTGCATAGAATGGTTAGGTATGTATGGGGGAGCCCTTTATTTTCTGATTTGCATGTTCCGAAAGAGAAATAACATGGGATGGATAACAAAAACTTTCAGGGTTTGGACCCTGTTCCTTGTTCTTTTCGCCTGCCTGCTCCTTGCCGGCTGTGAAGGTACCGACAGCCGTGGAAAGGCAGACGACACGGTCAGGGAGCTGAGCGGGCAGAAAAACATCGAACGCTTTGACCAGATGAAAAAAGATATCGACAAAATAAAGAAACAGCAGGCAGATCGTTTGAAAGAACAGGAATGATTATGGCTGAAGGGAAAAAACATATTTATACATGCCGGGATTACCGGCAGGAAATGACGCTCCTCGCGCTCAAGATGCGCCTTTCAAGCAATGATATTTCCGAAAAAGAAAAGCAGTATATATTAAGTGAAATCAAGAAAATAGAAGTTGCAATGGAAATGGATTGAAGGACCCTGCTGCAAGACTTCGGTAATCTCGGTCTTTACTGCTCAGCCGATAGGTTCAATCGTCAGACATTATACCGGGAGGTTAAATTATGCGAACAAGATTATTGTCTTTCACGCTGATATTTGCTTTTGTTATGATCGCTTCATGCGCCTCTCTTGAAACCCGGGCAGGCCGTGCGGCGTATGTGAGTGGTGACTATCAATCAGCAATAAGAGAACTTACTCCTTTTGCGGAACAAGGCAATGCGGAAGCACAATATCTGTTAGGAGCATCATATGCAAACGCAAGTCCGCCGGAGCAAGACTATTGTCAGGCGGAAAGATGGCTTCAGGCTGCTGCTGAACAAGGTCATACGGATGCCATGGTGGATATAGCGAAGCTCAACCTTTTTTATAAAAAGGAAAGGGATGTGCCAAAGGCGGTTCTCTGGTACAAAAAAGCCGCGGACCTGGGACATCCGGAGGGACAGTTCATGATAGGAACATACTACTTCTCTGAAGATGCAGGTGCTGAAAAAGATAATGTTAAGGCTTATATGTGGTGGCTCCTGTCAGCATCTAAAGGACATCAATTAGCAAAACCAATGCTTGAACAAAGCCTGGTTAGGATTTCACCCGATGAAGTCCAAAAAGCTGAGCAGCTTGCAAAAGAATGGAAGGCTATTAAATAATATGGAATTATCATCGGA
Source organism: Pseudomonadota bacterium (assembly GCA_018823005.1). Taxonomy (GTDB): domain Bacteria; phylum Desulfobacterota; class Desulfobacteria; order Desulfobacterales; family RPRI01; genus RPRI01. The sequence goes on from JAHJJB010000079.1 coordinate 2,201, forward strand.
ACTCCAGGCACAGATAATTGAAAGAACAAACAAGATTCCGATAGTTGATATGCTGCAAATAAAAATCGTTTCCCTTTCCGACGGGTATTGCGAAACTGTCGTCCCGAGAAAATTATGTTATGATGGGGTCTTCGAATCATTCCATGGCGGATTATTGATGACCATTGCCGACAGCACGGCCTGTTTCGCCATCTTCACAAAAACAGGACCCTTTGTCAAATTGACCACCACCGATATGAACATCCGGTTTCTATCCCCCTGCCTGAGCGACGTTACTGCTAAAGCAAAAGTGATAAAGCTTGGTCGCACTTTATGCCCTGTTTCAGTTGACCTTTTTGACGCGTCCGGCAAGCATGTTGCGGTTGCTCAGGTTAATTATATAATATTGGATAACCTGCCTTTAAACGACCGCTGATATCAGTGTGAATAGTGGAGACTTTTTACAAAGTCATCACAATTACAGCAAATTTATCTTGACCATAACTGCCATTTCACCTAAATATTCGACAGTTTGGAGAAAAGTTCCCTTTATTTAAACAACAGTGAGTTAATGATGATCAATATAACACTTCCGGATGGTAACATAAAAAATCTTGAAAACTCCCCTACAGGTCTCGATGTAGCAAAAAGCATTTCAGAGGGTCTTGCAAGAAACTGCGTTGCAATGGAGCTTGATGGAAAGCTTGTTGATTTGGATACGGTTATTTTAAATGATTCGAGGGTAAGACTTATTACGACGGGAGATCGGGAAGCCCTTGAAATACTCCGCCACAGCGCGGCGCATGTCATGGCTCAGGCGATCCTCCGTATATATAAGGATGCAAAACTGACCATCGGGCCTGTGGTCGAAGACGGTTTCTATTATGATATTGACATGGAGCCTGTTTCAAAAGAAAATTTCGACAAGATTGAAGCAGAGATCAAACGTATTATAGGCGCAAAAATTCCTTTTAAACGAAAGGAAGTCTCCAAAAACGAAGCTCTCGATTTCTACAAAAACGAGCCTTACAAGCTTGAAATGATCTCGGATTTAAAAGACGGGACCATCTCTTTATATGAACAGGGAGACTTCACTGATTTATGCCGCGGACCTCATCTGCCCCATACGGGTTTCATAAAAGCAATAAAGCTTATGAAGGTGTCAGGAGCATACTGGAGAGCTGATCAGACAAAAGCCCAGTTGCAAAGGATCTATGGCACGGCATTTTTCTCAAAAAAAGAACTCGATGATCATCTCCATTTTATCGAAGAAGCGATAAAGAGAAATCACCGCAAAATAGGAGTTGCTCTTGATCTTTTCAGTTTCCATGATGAAGCCCCCGGCATGCCTTTTTTTCACCCGAAAGGGATGAACATATGGGGGGCTCTTATTGACTACTGGAAGATGGAACACAGGGCGGCCGGTTATGTTGAAACAAAGACACCTATAATGCTTAACCGCTCCCTCTGGGAAAAAAGCGGACACTGGGATAATTACCGCGAAAACATGTACACATCCATAGTCGATGAAACTGAATACGCCATAAAGCCTATGAACTGCCCCGGCGGAATGCTTCTTTATGGAATGAAACCGCATTCTTATAAGGATCTGCCGTTAAGAGCCGCTGAAATAGGGCTTGTCCACAGGCACGAATTGAGCGGGGTTTTATCAGGTCTTTTCAGAGTAAGAGCCTTCCACCAGGATGATGCCCACATATTTATGACACCCGATCAGATAGAAGGTGAAATACTGGGAGTGCTGAAATTAGTTGAACGGATCTACAGCACATTCGGACTCGGTTTTCATCTTGAGCTCTCAACACGCCCGAAAAAATCGATAGGAAACGATGAGCAGTGGAATGTTGCCACGGAAGGACTGAGATCGGCTCTTTCCTCTTATGGTATGGACTATAAAACAAATGAGGGAGATGGCGCATTTTACGGACCGAAAATCGACATACATATAAAGGACGCACTTGGAAGAACATGGCAGTGCGGGACAGTTCAGCTTGACATGGCATTGCCTGAAAGATTTGACCTGAATTATATAGATAAGGATGATGAAAAGCGCCGTCCCATAATGATACACAGGGTTATTTACGGCTCCATAGAGAGATTTTTCGGGATTCTTATTGAACATTTTGCGGGGAAGTTTCCCATCTGGATGGCGCCTGTCCAGGCAGCTGTGCTTCCGATCAACGACGATCTTGTTCAATATGCGGCGGAAATCAGGATTACTCTCGAAAAAGAGGGAATACGCACTGAACTTGACGGCAGAACAGAAAGCCTTAACAAGAAGATAAGAGACGCCCAGATAAGCTATGTTCCCCTCATAATAATTTGCGGAGCGAAGGAAAAAGAAGCCGGGACAGTCTCTGTAAGATCATTGAGCGGTAAAGTAAAATACGGGGTTTCAGTCGATGAGTTTCTGAAAATTACTCTTTCCCACATAAGGGAACGAAAGCTCGATCCTGAAATCTTTAACAATTGACAATAGTTTGAACTGATTATAAAAAAGAAGCGGACGCAGGGCATGAATAGTGGATCGTGAAAAGGAGAATCAAGGCATCATGGCGGAACAGCAGAATAAAATAACGATAAACGGGCATGACTTTATTTTTGAGCCGGATGAAACAATTCTCTCGGTAGCACAGCGAAACAGCATTGATATCCCCACCTTGTGCTACTTAAAGAGAACCATTCCCACCGGAGCTTGCAGGATATGTGTTGTGGAAGTTAAAGGGGCGCGAAGCCTTTTACCTGCCTGCTCCACCCCCGCGTCAAACGATATGGTTGTTGATACGGAATCCGCTCCTGTAATTGAGGCGCGCCGTCTTATCTTACAGCTTCTTCTCTCTTCAGGAAACCACAACTGTGCCATCCGGGGTTCCGACGGCAAAGATTGGACCCAGTTTCAGCTTAATGTCCAGAAAGATGACGGCAGCGGTGAACTATGCCCGGTATGGGGAGATTGCAGGCTCCAGGATCTAGCTTACAGGTACCAAGTAAATGGCGACAAATTCCCGGAAACCTTGGTACGATACCCCATGGAGACGGTAAATCCTTTAATCATCCGCGATTTCTCAAGGTGCATTTTATGCGGGCGCTGCGTGCAGGCATGCAATGAAGTTCAGGTAAACAATGCCATAAGCATCGGATACAGGGGGGCATCCACCAAAATCATTGCTGCCGGGGACAGGCCCCTTAAGGATTCCGACTGCGTCTTTTGCGGAGAATGCGTCCAGGCATGCCCTGTGGGAGCGCTCGTTGAAAAGGACTCCCGCTATAAAGTCAGGCACTGGGAAACCAGTAAAGTTCAGACAACATGCAGCTATTGCGGTGTAGGATGCCAGCTCTACCTGCATATCAAGGACAATAGGATTGTAAAGGTCACCGGAGTTGATGACGTTCCGCCCAATTACGGGAGTCTTTGCGTAAAGGGAAGATTCGGATATGATTTCATCAACTCCTCCGAGCGCCTGACAGACCCGCTTATAAGGGAAAACGGCAGCTTCCGGAAAGCAACATGGGATGAAGCGTTCTCCCTTGTTGCCGGAAAACTCGGTGAAATAAAGGAAAAGCACGGCCCGGACAGCATAGGCGTACTGACTTCTGCAAGAATTACAAATGAAGAAAACTACATTGTCCAGAAATTTACAAGGGCGGTTCTTAAAACAAACAACATAGACCATTGCGCCCGTCTCTGACATTCCTCAACAGTGGCCGGTCTGGCCGCAGCTTTCGGGAGCGGGGCAATGACAAATACCATCGGTGATGTAGAGGAAGCCGATGTGATTCTGATCACAGGTTCAAACACCACGGAGAATCATCCGGTTTTATCATCTTTTGTCAAAAGAGCGGTAAAATATAAAGGCGCGAAACTCATTCTTGTCGATCCGCGACGCATAAAAATGGAGGAATTTGCGGATATATGGCTGCGACAGAATCTCGGCACTGATGTAGCATGGATCAACGGAATGATGCACGTGATCATAAAAGAAGATCTTTACGACAAAACTTTTGTTGAAAACCGGACTACCGGCTTCGAAGAATTAAAAATGGTTGCCGAAAAATACACACCTGAATATGTCGAATCGATAACAGGAATCCCCGCAAATGACCTGATTGAGGCCGCAAGGCTTTATGCGGGAGCAAAAGCAGGCGCCATTCTCTACTGCATGGGTATCACCCAGCACATAACGGGCACGGATAATGTTAAGTCACTGGCAAATCTTGCCATGCTTTGCGGTAACCTCGGTATAAGAGGCGGAGGAGTCAACCCGCTTCGGGGGCAGAATAATGTCCAGGGTGCATGCGACATGGGAGGTCTTCCGAATGTCTATTCCGGATATCAGAGTGTGACCGATGAGGCTGCCAGAAGCCGCATGGAAAAAGCTTGGGGAGTCACAGGGCTTCCGGACAAACCCGGATTGAAGGTTACTGAAATGATACCCAAAGCCCATGATAAAACACTGAAGGCTCTTTATATAGTGGGTGAAAACCCGCTCGTTTCCGATCCTGATCTCAATCACGCGGAAAAGAGCATAA
>JAHJJB010000080.1 GCA_018823005.1 Pseudomonadota bacterium
CGATATTGAATATGATTCTCATAACACATTTCTTGTTATTTTCGTTGAAGATATTATCTCTGCCAATCACAAAAAATACATCAGATTTTTTGATATTAATAAAACCACGAAAGCCAATATTATAAGTTCAAAGACACTTTCCCTTTCCAACAAATTTGACAGAACCCAGAAATTCCTTGATTCAGCCCGGTTTTTTGATTTTATGCGAATATTGCTGCCTGTTGATTATTCCCTTCTAATCCAAAGGGACCCGTCAAGCAGAATAAATGACAGGTATGCTCTCACCCATTTTCATGTCCACATAGACTGGCCTGTAGCTGAAGCTGCCGAAGATCTCGCGCGCAGTCTCCGTTATATTTCGAAGGATATTTATGAAAAGGGAGACAAATACGCCGAAGATATCCAGAAGAAATATTTTGAATATTACGGGCTGCCCGTTATGGCGGGCGGCAGGAGAACTGCCGCAATAGTTGCCGCACAGTATCTGAAAAGGATTCCCTGCATTACGACTGTTTATGCCGGAAGCAGCGGATCAAGGTCGCTGATGAGAATTTCGGAACGGGGTGTCTCAAAGGCGATATTGATGAAGTTTACCGAGGGTGAAATAGTGCAGACGGCAGCATTAAATAATATGTCACCGCTGACTTTCAAGAAACATTATGTTGTGGCAAGGGACAGGAAGGATAATATATGTATCTTTAAGGTAACATATCATTTTACTAATCCGGCAAGGCCGCCTGATGACGGAAAATTAAGGGAATTAAAGCCGGATCTCTACTGGCAGACGGTGGATTCCCAGTATATTCTTCCAAAACCCGGAAACTGGAAATATCCCCCTCTGCCGCATAATATAATCTACACATGACGGCTTTGTGTCTGTAAAGGAGACAGAATCCAGAATTCAGAATCCAGGATGAAATGATTTTCTTGAAGAATTCTGACACAGTTCATCTTCTGACTCCCGACTTCTTTCTTTATACAATTTCTTTGATCATGGCGATTTCATCGCAATTGGGAAATTTTACGCAAAGCATACAGTCAGACCAGATTTTAATAAGCGGAAGTTCGGCCTTATCAACCTGTACAAATCCCAGTTTTTCAAAAAAAGCGGGTTTGTAAGTAAGTGAAAAAACTCTTTTTATGTCATAAGTTTTAGCTTCGGTTAGAACCGTCTCGGCAAGCAATGTCCCTATATTTTTTCTTAAATAATCAGGATGAACCGCAAGAGATCTTATTTCAGCAAGGTCTTCCCAGCAGAATTGCAGGGCGCAGCAACCTATGATTTCACCGCTTTTTTCATCAGCGTAAACAATAAAATCCCTGAGATGATCATAGAGTTTGCTGAAAGGTCGCGGCAGAAGCTCTCCCTTGCTGCTGTATATCTGAAGAAGGCTGTGAATTGCCTTTATGTCCTGGATTTTTGCTTTACGAATCATGCCGCTTTTATATCACCGTTTGCAGTGAAATCAAGTTCTAAATAATGATGGGTTCTTAAGAAATCTATTATCAGGCGAGAGCGATTAAGCCCCGGCTTTTGTGAGGATGGAACCGCTTGAATTTACTTCAAGCGGTGGGAGAGTCCGCCTAGGCGGATTTCCCGCCGGGCAAAAGGGCGGTTTTTGACTTTTAACGAATGTGTAAATATAGGATATAACCAGAAATATAATATTGACAAATAATGATTAACGAGGATAAATATCAAGGGAAAATTTATTCGATAATTTTGAGCATGTTCCTTTTTATAAAAGCCCGTTATAAAAATACATTATTTCGTAAATGTATTATGAAGAAGGTTTCCATTCATTTCGAGTTGTTTAAATATAGGGGGAAATTATGCCTTATAAGATTAAGCTTTCATCTCTTTTTATCCTAGTTGCTTTATCATTTTTTATTATTGTTGGATTCTCAGTAGCCCAGGAGACTGGAGCTGTCGGTTCGGGTGCTGTAGATAAAGAAGCTGCAGAGAAGCTGAGCAAAATGACTCCTGATGAGGTTAAAGCTCTTGATAAAAAGCTTGCTGATGCCCTTACCCTTTATTACGACAGGGAATTTGCAAGGGCTCTCCCGATTTTTCAGGAAGTTGCCAGCAAGGCTGAGACAATGGATATAATGTTCTGGATCGGCACAAGCGCGATGAAAACAGGAGAGAAGGAGCTTGCGGTTGAAAAATTCAGAAAAATGCTTTCAATTGACCCGAAATTGTACAGGGTAAGGCTTGAGCTTGCCGCAACCTACTTTTCGATGGGACGCTATGAGGATGCACGCAGAGAGCTTGGGATTGTAAAGGCTGCGTCTCCGCCAAAAGCCGTTTCGGAGAACATATCAAAGTTATTGGCGGCAATTGATGAAAGAACCACCAGGGTATCCTGGAATTTGAGGGCGTCACAGGGAATAATGTGGGACGATAATATAAATTCTGGTCCTGAGCTGGATTCATACCAGGTTCTGGGAGGAACCCTGACTCCCGGCAGGATGACTGCCGAGCTTAAAGATGAAGCCTCAATATCAAGTGTTGCAGGAAATCTTCTTTTCGATATAGGAGATTCAAAGGGGCTTATGTGGAATACCGCCCTCTCATTTTATAACAAGGCACATTTTGATTACAGCCAGTTTAATTTCCTGTCAGTTGATGTCAACACCGGACCCTGGTGGGTTGGACGCAGGGATATTTTCAAAATTCCTGTGGGTTATACCGAAAGGGAATACGGAAGCGACCGCCTTTCATATACTTTACATGCCGACCCTGAGTATGAGCATCATTTCTGCCAGTATTTCAGTTTGAAAGGACTCTATTCTTTCAGCACCGAAAATTTTTACTTTACCGGCAGATCCGGACTTGATAACGACAGGAACCGTTTTGAACTTACCCCGACTTTCTATTTTGATAACCGCAGGCACGTATTTGCCATTTCAGCGGGCTATGACAGTATGGACGCTGATGATAACAGAAACACCTATGACGGGCCATATTTAAGTTTGTCATATTTTACACGGTTTCCGACCAAAACAGAGCTCTTTCTGCAATACCAGTGGGCTAAAAAAGACTTTGAGGACAAGCCGACTCTTTATAACCTGTATCGTGAAGATAAGCGTAATGGCATAACCGCGGTGGTGAGTCAGGGATTCTTAAAGCACTTCTATACCTCGTTTGCTTTTAATTATACTGATAATGATTCAAATGCCGATATTTTTGATTATAAACGCACAACTTATACTTTAAGTTTAGGCTGCCGTTTTTAATCTGTTTTCTATCATGGAGGACCACATGAAAAAATATTTTTTTATTTCACTGATTGCGGTTTTATTTTTGCTTGGATGGGTAACTCTGTCTGTTTCCGATACCGGAATTCCGCGTGGGAAATCGGCAGCCGCGAGTCTTCTTCCGGATGAACTTAAATCAATAAAAGTTGACGATTATTTTGTGGAATCGAAAAGAAGCCCTGCCGGTTTAATTCAAAGTGCAACGGGGCATGTAGTAGTGGTTCATACGGATACGAACAGGGCTTATTTTGCTGTGACAGGTGACGCCGTTTATCAGCAGGACGTTTTTTATACTCTGAAGGATTCAA
>JAHJJB010000081.1 GCA_018823005.1 Pseudomonadota bacterium
CCCCTTTAACCCTTTTACCTACTTCCTGACATACTCCGTCTTCAGCCTTTTTTCGATATCAACCGGCGCGGGAATAAGCTTCTGCTCAAGCATTATGTTCTCGGTCTGTTTCCAGGCGGCAATATCTATGGCACCGAAAACCGTCTTTTCCGACGGCATCATGAGCTGCCTCGTTATATCAAGCTGCCTGAGGATAACATCCGAAGAGGTGTCCCTGTCGAATTTTTGAATAGTCCCAACCGTCTTATCCGAATTAACAGGATTCAAAGCTTCATTCCATGCTTTCATCAGGGCCGAAACAAATTTTTTAACGGTTTCAGGATGTTCTTTAATCATGTTTTCGGTTGTTATAACCGAATTTGCCACGAAACGTATGCCGGAAGTGTCAGGATCAAAAAATGCCGCGGACTCCCCGGCCTTTTTAAGCTGATCTCCGATTATAATCCCCTGGGCATTCCTGTATACCGGCCAGAGAGCAACCCTTCGCTCGTAAAAGGGCGTGTAATCGTATCTTACGCTGAACAGATTTACTTCATTCTCCTTTATACCGTATTTGGCAAGAAGCGCCCTCATGATCGTTTCATCATTTCCTCCAAAGGTTATTCCGATAACCTTTCCCCTGATATCTTCCGGCCTGTCGATTTTATTTTCTTCCGGCCTGTATATCCACTGAAGGGGGTTGGCCTGAAAAAGCTGCGCCAGCACCACAACCGGAGACCCTTTTGAAACGGCCCTTATAATCTGGTCTGCAGAAGCAACACCGAACTGGGCATGCCCCATCTCAAGCTCTTTTATGGCATCTCTTTCCGGCCCGCCCTCTTTTACTTCCACTTCAAGCCCTTCTTTCTTAAAAAATCCGTTAGCACCGGCATATATATCTCCGGCGACACTGGCGTTGAAGAGCCACTTGAGACGGTATGAAACCTTCGTCATCTCCCCGTGCTTTTTGCTGCATCCCGTAAAAGCCGTTAAAAGCATAATCAGCATGAATAAAACGGCTATCGCTTTATTTTTTACGTTCACCTTCAACTCCTTATTCGAACTTCGAACCTCGAATTTCGTACTTCGTTTTTCGATGTCCGATATTCGATGTACGATGTACGTTCTTTCAACTCATGCCTTTCACTTCCAGCTCTCCCCATCTCCTGCTCACAATATTGCCGAGCCATTCGAGAACAGCTAGGTAAAGCGATGTGAAAATTCCTATAAGGAAAAGCGCAACCAGAATCTTTGAAAGGTCGCTCTGATAGAGCGCGATTCTTATGCTGTAGCCTATCCCGGCGCTGGCGCCTATAAACTCCGAGACGATTGTTCCAACCATCGCGAGGGTTGCGCTTCCGGCAACAACGGTTATAAGTTTGTTCATGTTTTCAAAGGCCCTTATCTTTACCTCGAGCTGCCACCTCATCCTTCCCGAATGGATGTAAAAATGCTCTATATCGGTTATCGGCTCGGAAAGGATTCCTATAAACGACAGAAGCAGCGGGAAATAACATATCATTGCCGCTATAAGAAGCCTCGAGGAAAGCCCGTCTCCAAGGAGAATAAAAATCATGGGAGCCACGGCAACAATAGGATATGCCTGTATGTTAAAAGCCGCGGTCCTTATAAGCGAGCCCATCCAGTTCGACAGGCGTCCGATTATTCCGACAACGGTTGCCATCGCAATGGAAAGGATATGGCCTACAATCGCTACCGAAAGTGTATTTAACACATCGAAAAGGTATCTCATAAAAACCCTGCGCGCGGTGTTGTAAATATCAGGAGGGCTTGGAATAACATAGTCGGAAAGATTAAAAACTCCTTTTATCGTAAATAAAAAGGCAAGCCCGATAAAATAGACAAGAACAAACTGGTATAGCCGCTTATGAAGCATTTACAATCTCCAGCATAGTCTCTTCAAGATCCTTTTTCACGACCTGTTTTCCCCTTACATCATCCTGTCCATTTATCGTGAGAGCCTGTGGCCTTTTGATAAAACTTCTTAACACAAGAATATTACTGCAGAACCTGGAAACTTCCGCAACACTGTGGGAGATATAAAGAAAGCTCTTTTCCGGAAACATCTCCTTTATTTTAAAGATGATCTGCTCCCTCGTGGCTTCATCAACATTGGCGAGGCTTTCGTCCATAATCAAGAGATCAAAATCCTGCAAGAGGTATCTTGCAAGGTTTACCCTGTTCCGCTGCCCGAGAGAAAGCTTCGAAAAGCCTGAACCAATGCAGGCTGAAAGCCCGAAAGATTCAACAATTTCATTGATTCTGCTTTTATTCGCTTCGGGTGTAACCTTATCGATATGTTCACCGACGCCCGACCATCCCGGAAGCCTCTCAAGGTTATAGGAATAATAAACTTTTATCGGCTCCCTGCCTTCTATTTCGCCGGCAAATCCGTTTAACTGGCCCGCAATCATACGGGCAAAGGTTGACTTTCCGACTCCCGACTGGCCGAACAAGGCATGAAACCCCGGCTCCCCGACACTACAGCTCAGATTGTTTAAAACCGGATTTTGTGCCCCCGGATATTTATAATTTATATTTTTGTATTCGATCATGTTGTTTATTTTACACACATACGATAAGCATGCCGTAAACAAATACGGCTCAATAAAAATTGTGCTGTTAAGTCTTCAATTGTCTATATATAAAAGGTAATGTTGAGTCAACAAAGGGATGTATTCCCTTCCAAAGGCTGACCGCAGGCTGCTTTCGCGGGAATAACGAACCGGAGATATCCGGGAATGACGAGGCCTGGAGAAAGGATCCGCTGATTAAACAATGACTTTATTTAAGAAAAATACGAACTTGAAAATTATTCTGGCTTTGACGCTCGTCCATTTCACAGGCGATTTTTACCATTCGTTCATAAGCCCCCTCCTTCCGGTTCTGATTCAGAAATACTCCCTTACTCTCGCACAGGCTGGCTTCATAGCAGGATTAAGCCGTTTCCTTGCCTTTGTTGTGCAGCCTCCGATAGGATATCTTGCCGACCGTTATAAAACACGGGCTTTTGTTCTTGGGGGGCCTTTGATCGTCATCATTTCAACATCACTTATCGGAATTGCGCCTTCATATGCGATTCTCCTTCTCCTAGTATCGGCCAGTTCAATAGGCTCATCAATTTTCCACCCCACCACTGCCGGCATGATTTCATCATACTCGGGACGCAATCTCGCCTTTTCAATGTCGATATTCAACATGGGTGGAACTTTTGCATTCGGAGTGGGGCCGCTTTTCATTACATGGCTTGTGGCGGGATACGGTCTTGAAGCAACACCTTATACTGTCTTTTTAGGTCTGGTGATCATGTATTTCCTCTTTAAAACCGTTCCAATGCCTGTCGGAGAGGGACTCAGCAATCTTGGCCTTATAGGTTCAATAAAAGAGATTTTCGGACCGGTATGGAAATCGATACTTCTCCTTTGGTTTATCATGGTTCTCCGGGCCTTTGTTGGCCAGTCATTCTTGACTTTCTTCCCGGTCCTATACAGCTGGGAAGGGCATTCACTTATATCGGTCGGTTCGATTGTGGCTATCTTTACCGTTGCCGGCTCGGTAAGCGGACTCATAGCAGGACACATGGCCGATAGAATGGGATTTAAACCTGTTTTTTACATCACCCATATCTTAACGCCGCCGTGCATGCTCCTTCTTCTCTATCTTAAGGGGAACTGGGCCTATCTCGGGGCGATGCTGGCCGGTTTTTTTATCCTTGCAACTCTCCCTCTTGGAGTCACAATGGCACAGAAACTCGCCCCCGGAGGAAAATCTATGGCTTCGAGTCTCATGATGGGACTTGCATGGGGAACAGGCGGCATGCTTACCCCGGTCACAGGGAAACTATGCGATATTTTTACAATAAAGCCTGTCTTAAGCATTATTGCGTTCATACCGTTTATTACGCTGTGGCTTATACATCTGATTCCGAAAGAGGGGAATCCGTCAAATTAAGCTCAAATTTTTGCGCCATGACCGGCTTTCCCCAGTGGGCATCTTCCCACTCTTCGCACAAAACGAAGCCGAAAGATTCATAGAGATGTTTTGCAGGATCAAGCCCGGCAAAAGTTGTAAGATATATCCTGCTGTGTTTTGCGGTTTTGCAAAATTCAACAGCTTCATTCATCAGCATCCTTCCTATCCCGAGCCCGTGAAACTCCGGATCAACAATAAACCAGCGAAGCCGGGCGCCTTTTGTTTTCCCCTCGATTCCGTCAATTGACACCGACCCTGCAATCTTTCCGTCATCTTCGGCAATCCAGAATCCGTCGCGGGTCTTATCAAAGCGGCTTAAAAACTCGGAAAGCTCGGTAGCCACCTTGGCCTCAAAAAAAAGGCCGAAGTTCCAGTATCGGCTGTAATAGGTTCCGTGAAGTCCGGTAACCCGGCCTATGGCTCCGGGGATGTGGCCTGCAAGAAGTTTTATGCGGTTCATTTCAAATCCTCTTTAATATATATAGATTATATCAGAATAACCGGTTCTCTTGCAATAATTTATGATTGTGTTATTCTATATGCAGCTTCAATGATCAATCCAAATTCGGCTTTTTTGCAAATCCGTCGTACTTATCATCAATAAAGGATCCCATGGAATTGGAAGATAAAATATCCGGACTTGAAAAAACTATAGCAACGTTACGGATGGCACTTGAAGGGGTTATTCAAACTCTTACTATCGCCTCCGAGGTAAGAGACCCTTATACTGCCGGCCATCAGAGGCGGGTGACCGACCTTGCAATCTCAATTGCACAGGAAATGGGTTTGGCGGAAAATGTTGTTGCCGGAATACGAATGGCTGGCCTTATCCATGATATAGGAAAGTTGGCGGTGCCTGCAGAAATCCTGACCAAGCCTTCAAAAATAAATGACCTTGAATTTCAATTGGTAAAAACCCATTCCGAAGTCGGATATGATATATTAAAAAATATTGATTTCCCCTGGCCTGTTGCGGATATTGTACTTCAGCACCACGAAAGAATGAACGGTTCAGGATATCCCAGAAAACTTAAAAAACCGGACATTCTTGTTGAGGCAAGAATTATTAATGTCGCGGATGTTGTTGAGGCAATGGCATCATACAGGCCTTACAGACCTTCTCTTGGAATAGAAAAATCGCTTGAGCAGATATCAAGAAACAGGGGCATCTTGTATGATGATGAAGTTGTTGATGCCTGCCTGAGGTTATTCAGGGAAAACCGGTTCAAGTTTGAGTAAGCAAATTGAAATTATAGTGATTGTCAGAATAATGTTTCGATTGGAGCTCGTTCAAATTGTTCCGCATACGCACCCATACCCAAACGGAACATATTTATGACATTTACTATAGGCGTGAGAATCAAACCCAAAGAATTAAATTTGAATAAGCGTTTTCAAGGTAACAGACAGCGGCCTGCCGAAGAGGAAATCAAGAAGATCGGAATCCAGATTGCCTTTTTTTACAACAAGTTCTCTGATAGTATTGTCGTACTCAATAAGTTCAGCGGCCTTTCCAGGCAAACGCCTCCTTTTCCTGCTGCCTGTTTCCCTGATAAGATCTGTTATCTCACTATAGGAACATCTTTCATCATAATCTATTAGCAATTCCCAGAGCCCTTCTACCTTGCTGAAAAGATCTTTTCTTGAAAGCAGGCTTTTTCCATATATACCTTCGATCTCTCTTGTATCCCAGCACTTAAGAATCCTGCACTCAAGGGGCCGGTATTCATAAATCCCGCACTTTTTTTCATCTTCATTGTAATAAAAGCATGTCCAGCTGTTTCCCTGTCCCCTGATTTTTATTATATCGGAGGGCGCATAAATAACTCTTCCGCTTATATTGTCCCGGACCGGCTCTCCTTTTCTGATTGTGTACAGGTGTTTTGCCGGTATATGACCATCATCAATAATACCCTTGTCTTCAAAATGAAACGACGGCCCTCCCTTACTGCAGCATGTCCCGCATCTTTTACATTCTTTTATGTTCATGATCTATTAATTCGTCTTTAGTATATCGTACTTCGTACTTCGAATCCGCCTGAGGCGGAAAGAAGCACGAAGCCGCAGAGATTATTCTTTAAATCTTCGAGCCCTTGTATGATTCTTTCGATGTCCGATATTCGATTTACGTTCTGTCCCCTTATGCCTCACGCCTCATAGTTCTTACTAAAAGAATCAAAGAAAGAATCGAAGAGAGGATAAAGCAGGCTCCCATTGCATAAAATACTGATTCAAGGCCGTATTTGTCCGCAAGATATCCCGAAACCGCGGCTGCCGTTGATCCTATTCCGAAAGTCACAAAAAACTGTATTCCGTAACCTATTCCATGGCGGTGCTTGGGAAGATAATCAGAGAGCAGAAAATTTTGCATCGGCTGAGTTGAAAAATAAAAAAATGCATAAAAAACAGCTGAAGCAATCAGAATAAAACCCGAACTCTTTGCCATAATAAACACAAAAAAAGTGCCGATAAAAATGGCGCAGAAATATATAATCTCAGGCCTGAAACGGTCTGTGAGGCGTCCGCCAATATATTGGCCCAGTGCGCCTGAAACAAGTGCTATGGTTGCCACAGTTCCGCCGAGGGTCACTTTGCTTAAGGTAATAAATCCAAAATGTATTTTTTCTCCCATGTAAGCCGGAAGAAAAGTCATAATCCCTTTGTATGTAAGCCCGAGGGCTGCTGCTGAACAATAAAAAACAACCAGGTTGAGATAAGATATCCCTTTTTTCGGTCTGTTTTTATCATCAAGGCATTCTGTCGAGAATTCGGATTTTGCCGG
>JAHJJB010000082.1 GCA_018823005.1 Pseudomonadota bacterium
AGTTCTCCTATACCGAGATGTTTAAGCTCAGTGATTTTGTCTCCTATAAAAAAGGATTGGCTTTTAAATTAAAAGTCAATATTCCGCTTGACCTGTATATTATCGATTTAGGTTCCGGCCTGACGGAAAACAAAGCGAATCTCAACAGTATATCCCCAGATGACATCGCTTCTGTTCCATTCAAAGCAATTCTGAAAGGGTTAATGAATAAGGATTTTCAGCAAAACCAGTTGCGCCCTGTGGAGTTCAAAGGTTTTTTATCAGTCATGAGAGAGCAGATGCTCGCACCTCCATCCTCTTCTGAAAGATTCGGTGACCGCAGCTATGCCATTATTTCCGATAAATATTTGAATTTCAGCTCCCGCGTCGGATATCATTACAGTATCATCGATTCCTACTGCAGCAGGACTGTTAATATGAATTATATATCTTTCTCTTTCAAAGGGGGTGCCGCGGATGACGTTCGGAAAAACAGGCGTGTAAGGGCTATCGCCAGAATACTTCAATCACTCGATTTTGCCGCAGAGGTCAAAGGAGACAGGGTTAATGCAAGGTATCAAAAACACGAGATCCATCTCATCGAAGAAAAACTCGACTTGCTCGGGCGCCTGCTTCAGTTTACCCGCCAGATGGATATGCTGATGACCAATGAAGCCAGTGTCGAAGTATTGGCTGATAATTTCCTTCAGGGAAATTACAATCTTGAAAAGATAATTTCAGGCAAATAGAAGGCAGTTTGATGCTTGCCGCGCACTTCCTTCCGGCTTTTGCCTTATGCCTCACGCCTTAACTAAAAGCATTGCCCTGCTTAGACCGATTTTTTCTTCAGAACACTCCTTCAGTCCGGCTTTTGTCGCAATATCTATAATTTTTCTGAAATAATCCTCTTTCACATGAATCCTGGGTTCAACAAGAAGAAAATGCGCTCCCGGTTTTAAAAAGGTGACAATTTCATTAAAAAAAATATCTTTATTCCGGACTTCATGAACCATCCAGAACCCCAGCGCGAAATCGGCCTGTTCATTTACCCCTAATTTATCAGAACTGCATTTATGAAGTGTGATCCGGGATAAGAGGCCTTTTTGTCCTGCCCGATGGCGGACCCTTTCAAGCATTTTTCCCTGCAGATCAACCGAGATAACGCGCCCCTCTGCTCCGACCATCTCTGCCATTCCGATTGAAAAATACCCCATCCCGCATCCTATATCAACGACCGTATCCCCTTCATTAATAAATTTATTAAGCATCTTCTTAGGATTATGAACAAAACGTCTTAGAGGATTGTCGAAAGTATATGCAAGCCACCAGGGGCATACATGGTCGCCTGTCAGAAAAACCTTTTCAGTAAAACTCATCCCTTGTTCTCCTTTCAACAACAGGATTTTACATGACTTTTTCCATGTTTTCTTTTATATTGTGAATTGGAAATGAAATGGTGTCCATAATTTGTTTTGAGATGGAAACAACTATCATTGATTTACTATACATGCAATAAGCTTTGATGGATTCGCAAAAAGTGGAAACACGCTATGCCCTTATATAAAAACAGATCATTCCTGGTGGCCGGCACGGCGCTTTTTCTTTTATTTGCGGCGCTTCTGGCTGTCCGGCTCGGTTTTTTCAGAAAAGGCCTTCCTGATTATGCCTTTAATCCGGTACAAGGCATTTCCGAAAGAGATTCCTGGATGAATATTATTCAGGGGGGCAGAAAGATCGGTTTTTCCCATTCGGTTCTTTCAAAAAATGAGGCCGGGTATAACCTGCGTGAAAACGTCTTCATGAAAATCAATACAATGGGGATGATCCAGGACATAAATCTTAACACACAGGCAAATCTTAATCCCGATTTTACACTCCGGACATTTGATTTTGGGATAAGCTCAGGAAGGTTTGAATTTAAAGCAACAGGGAAAGTAAGCGGGGAAATACTTTCCATACATACTCAGGACTCCGGAACTCCCCGTAAAATTGACATTCCCGTGAGGAAAAGACCGTATATTGTTGCCGGTCTTGTTGACGCTGCTCTTGCCGCAGGATTAAAGGAGGGAGAACATATTTCTTTTAATATTTTTGATCCGGCTACAATGAGCCAGGAACCGGTAATTGTAAAAGCTGTTGGAAAGCAGGAAATCAGTATAGGAGGGATCAGTCAGACAGCGGTAAAAATGCTCCTTTCATTTAAAGGGACAACCCAGAATTTATGGATCGGAGAGAGCGGGGAAGTTCTTAAGGAAGAAGGAATTCTTGGAATAAGCCTTGAAAAGACTACCCGCGAAGAGGCGTTAAGCGGTCTATCTCTGGAGGCAAGCGAGGATCTGACAAAAATTGCTTCCCTTGCTTCAAATGTCATCATCGATAATCCTGAAACTCTCTCTTTATTGAAGGTTAAAATAGAAGGGGTTGAATTGGAACCGCTAAAAATGAACAGTGAAAGGCAAACTTTTGAAAACATGGTGCTTGAAATAAAAAAAGAATCTCTGATTGGCCTCACCGTGAATGAAAACCTGAATAAAAATGATATAAAATGGCTCTATTTCCTTAAACCTACTCCTTTCATACAGTCTGATAACAGGAAAATATTAAATGTCGTCTTAAATACGGTGAATCCTTCTGATCCGCCTTTAATCAAAACAAGAAAAATCATGAACTGGATAAATTCAAACATACAAAAAAGGCCGGTGGTTTCTTTGCCGGATGCTGTTTCGACCCTTGAAAACGGGGAAGGAGACTGCAATGAACATGCCGTGCTGATGGCTGCGCTGGCAAGGGCTGCCGGAATACCTGCAAAAATTGAGGCGGGGCTTGTTTACTTAAACGGACGTTTTTATTACCATGCATGGAACCTCCTGTACCTCGGG
>JAHJJB010000083.1 GCA_018823005.1 Pseudomonadota bacterium
AGCCCAATGCAAATGCAGAGGGCTTTTTTATTTTTCAGGCGAGGCTAACAAAAATGATAAGGAGGATCTGCAATGCAATCGAAAGCGATTTATCTGCCGGCCAATGAAATGCCGCGCCAATGGTACAATATTCTTGCGGATATCAAACTGAACCCACCCCTTGGCCCTGATGGAAAACCTATAGGCCCTGAGATGCTGGCGCCGGTTTTTCCAATGAATCTAATAGAACAGGAGGTAAGTACCCAGCGCTGGATCGATATTCCTGAACCGGTTCTCAATATATACAGTATCTGGCGTCCAAGTCCGTTGGTACGGGCCACTAACCTGGAAAAGGCCCTCGGGACGCCGGCCCGTATTTATTACAAAAACGAAGGATGCAGCCCTCCCGGCAGCCACAAACCCAATACAGCCGTAGCCCAGGCCTATTACAACAAACAGTTCGGCATTGAACGTATTACAACGGAAACCGGCGCCGGGCAATGGGGCAGCGCGCTTTCCTTTGCATGTGCCCAGTTCGGACTGGAGTGCAAGGTTTACATGGTACGTGTCAGTTTTGAGCAAAAGCCCTACCGCAAAACAATGATGGAGGTATGGGGCGGCAAATGCATTCCCAGTCCCAGCAATGAAACCAAGGCCGGACGCGATGCCCTATCCAGAGATCCCAACACTCCGGGGAGCCTCGGGATCGCCATCAGCGAAGCTGTTGAGGCTGCGGTCAGCGACACATCGGGGAAGACCCGCTACTCGTTGGGCAGTGTTCTTAACCATGTTATGCTTCATCAGACAATAATCGGGCTTGAAGTCAAAAAACAGCTTGCAATGGTTGGAGAGTATCCTGATATATTGATAGCTTGTGCAGGAGGCGGCAGTAATTTTGCCGGACTTGCCTTTCCCTTTATCCTCGACAAGATAAACGGCAAAAAAATCGATATTTATCCGGTAGAACCTCAGGCCTGCCCCTCAATGACCAAAGGACTCTTTACATATGATCACGGTGATACGGCCCGGTATACACCATTGCTTGCCATGCACAGCCTAGGACATACCTTTGTGCCGCCGCCGATACATGCCGGCGGGCTGCGCTACCACGGCATGTCACCTGCAGTCAGCCAGCTTGTGGAAGAAGGCCTGGTTACACCCAGGACCGTCAACCAGTTGGCCTGCTACGAGGCCGGATCCCTTTTTGCCAAAACAGAAGGTTTTATTCCTGCGCCTGAAACCACCCATGCACTTGCTCTGGCGATTGCCGAGGCCCGCCTCGCAAAAGAAGAGGGAAAGGAGAAGGTAATTGTCGTCAACTTCAGCGGTCACGGTCTTCTTGATCTTGGTGCTTATGAGCGCTATCTGGCCGGCAGTCTTCAGGATGTCACATTGAGTGATGATGAAATTGAAAAGCTTATATCTGCAATAAAGGGCAATCCGGTCCCGGTGAAGCTCAGGAGCACCTGAAAATGAACCCGGATGATCTTAACATTCGCTGCCCGCGCCTTGGAAGCAATGTGGGCTTTGGCTATTGTCGCAAAGATGGTGATGGTCAAAGCCCATGCTTTAAAGTCTTTGACTGCTGGTGGGAAACTTTTGATGTTGTAGTTTATTTTAAGGAGCGGCTTTCAGACGAAGAATTTGCGAGTCTATCTCAATCACGGCCCAAACCCAAGATGTTGACCCTTCTTGAGCTTATCGAGCAGGCTAGACGCAACGCAGCAGTCAATGACAAAGAAAATTAGCGGCGATGGTGCAATATTCCTTTAACATAGATTTTTTTCTATCTGTAAAAGAAATATAAATGATAATTCTGTAGGGTTGTAGTTTTATCCCTTATAACGCTTCAGCAATTCAAAAATTGCATTTGTCCCAAAGGCCACTGCTTCAACCGGGATCCGCTCATCAGCAGCATGAATCGTCCGGAAAAAATTGAATCCGGCAGGAAGCGCCATTGGCATAAATCCATATGTTTGAATGCCAAGCCGCGAAAATATGCGGGCATCCGTAACTCCGGGAAGTATCAATGGCACGGATATTCCTTCAGGGTCTGCATCATGCAGAATATCCGATAGTGTATCGAACAGGCCCATATCAGATTCAGCAGGAGAAGGATCATGTCTTAGTATTTCAAACTCAACTTCATCTCCTATGATTTGACGCAGTTCAGCTATCATATCTTCGGGGCCGAAACCCGGCAGTATGCGACCATCCAGCTCGAGTGTAATCTCACCTGGAATTACATTAACTTTATTCCCGCCACGGACTATTGTGGCGTTGACCGTATTGTGAAGCAGAGGTTCAAAGTATTGCGCGTTTTCGCCAAGCATTTTAAGAATGATACCTGTCAGGGCGGGGACAAGCAGTTTGTGCAGAATCATGCCTTTGGGGAAAGGCAGATTTGATGAGATGGCTTCAATCATCCGGCGTGTCACAGGCGTAATATGTACAGGAAGGCGGTTTTTATCCAGTTGAGTCAAAATCTTACCCAGTTTTGCCATTGCTCCGCCTCTCATTGGACGGGCTCCATGACCGCCCGGACCGCGGACAGTAGCTTTAATCCAGCAGGCTTTCTTTTCAGCAATTTGAATGGGGTAGAATTTTTTTCCCCCGATGTACATTGAATAGCCGCCAAATTCACCAATCGCATAACGGATATCTTTAAATTGCTCCGGATGGTTATCAACCAGATATCTGGCACCGAAATCGCTGCCGGCTTCCTCATCCGACAGAATTGCAAGCAAAATATCACCGTGAGGAATTACAGCCTCTGCCTTGGCGCGAATAAGGGCAGCCACCATAATGGCTATTCCGCATTTCATGTCAAGGGCGCCACGTCCCCATATAAAGCCATCGACTTCTTTTGCCTCAAAAGGCGGGTGGGTCCAGTCCTGGCTTTCTGTTGTAACCACATCAACGTGTCCGTAAAGCATAAGCGGAGGAGCGCTGCCCTGTCCTTTTAAGCAGGTAATCAGGTTGGGCCGGTTCGGGTTTTTGGCTAAGATATGAGTTTCAAAACCAGCTCTTTTTAGCAGGGCATCAATATAGTTTATGCATTCAGCTTCGTTGCCGGGTGGATTGGTTGTGTCAAAACGTATGAGATTTTGAAGCAATGCCACCGGATGTTTGTAAGTTGTAAAAGCACCTGCATCATAGCTTTTGCCCTCATTCAACATGCTTGATTCTCCTTCCTGACGCTGTATTTTGAGATATCAAAACATACACTCTTCCTGCCATAAAATACAAGATTTCTTTAAAAAAGGTGAAAAATCAAATTATTAAATCGGTCATTTAACTTGTCAGAAAAACCGGGCAATTTGAGGGATGCTATTGACAGTTCATAGACGTCTATTGACTTTTTAGGTGAAATCCTTAAAAATAACAAAATAATTGCCATGCTGATTGCCTGTTTCAGTTGATAAATCGATGACAGATTTCAATATTTAGTACCTGAAAAAGAATGTCGGATGGTGAAGAAAAAAAACAACCTCAATCTGCCGGAAAATTACCGGCTGCAAATAACTCTTCCGGAAAGCAAAGACAGGATGTTCCTTAAATTTATTGATGAAACGGAGGTCCGAGATGGATAAAAGATTCGAAGATATTATAGATCTGGCTATACAAAGAGAGGAAGAGGCTTACAACTTTTATATGAATATTTGTGATACAGTAAAAGATTCAGGTGTGAAATATGCCGTCGAATTGATAGCCGGAGAAGAAAAAAAGCATAAAGCCTTTCTCGTCAACTATCGCGAAGGGAAATATGGCCCAGATTCATTGAGGATGATTGATGTAATTGATTATAAAATAGCCGAGTATCTCGAAGAACCGGAAATATCCACAGATGCAACTGCCCAGGATGTTTATTTGATTGCTTCTCACCGCGAAGCCAGATCATATCAATTTTATAAGAAACTTGCCGGTCTTCACATTGAAAGCGATACTGCCGCCATGTTACTGAAAATGGCCAATGAAGAATTGAAACATAAAGAAAAGATGGAATATTTATATACCAACACCGCATTTACACAAACGTCAGGTGGGTGACGATAACTTTTTCACTTTTAGATCAGACCGGATAAGGAGAACTCCTTAAACATACAACAAAATGGCTCAAAAAAACACAAACCATTTAATATATTGGAATCTATCTAAAAGAGATTGTTAGGAGGTTAATAGTGAATATCTTTGAAATTGCAAAACAAATAGAAAAAAGCGGGGAAAAATTTTATAGAGATTTGGCTGTCAAAGCTGCCTATTCAGGTTTGAAAAACATTTTTATGTCGCTGGCAGACGACGAAGCAAAGCACTATATTGCTTTTGCAAATATGGAACAAAAAAAAGATTTTGAATTAACCGATACTAATATCCTGAAAGAGGCAAAGGCAATTTTTCAAAATATGAAAGAGAAGGCTGAACTCTTTTCTGAAGAAACCCCTCAGGAAGAGGTTTACCTGGTTGCTCTGGAAAATGAACAAAAAAGCATCAAAACCTACAGTGAACTCCTTGAAACAATAAGCATGAATAACCAAAAAGAAGTTATCAAAAAAATAATCGAAGAAGAAAAGAAGCATGCATTTTTAATAGAGAACATAATTGAATTTATCAAAAAACCCATGTTCTGGGTTGAAAACGCCGAGTTTAATCATCTTGATCAGTATTGAACCGAAACAGCGAGCGAATTAAAAATGGATAATATTCCTTACGGTCGAAGATTCTCCATCCGCTCTGCGGCGGGGAGCTTCAAAAACCTCGCAAATAATTTAAGAGGATACAATGAACTTCAAAAATTCAGCAAGCTGGTTCCCAGCTTTTTTAGTTATTGCCGGCACAATTTTCGGATGCATGTCATGTGCATCGCAAGGGTTGCCCCGGTTAGGGCTAATTGAAGGGAAACTGGGGCCGTGTCCGGATAGTCCGAATTGTGTTTGCAGCGAGCATGAGGGCAAGGTGTCACGTGTTGAACCGCTGGCATTCACAGGGGATCCGCAGAGCGCATGGAAGAAAGCAAGGGAGGCTGTTCTGGATATCGGGGGAAATATAGAGAAGGAAACGGACGGCTATCTCTGGGCTACCTTCACAAGCAGGCTTTTCCGGTTCGTTGATGATTTGGAACTCAGGATGGATAAGATGAGTCATAATATTCACGTAAGGACGGCATCACGGGTTGGATATTCAGATCTGGGTGTGAACAGAGAAAGGGTTCAGAACCTGCGCAAGAGTTTCAACGAAAAGAGCAATTAGGAAGCCGACAAAGTTATGCAGAATGCACTCAAATAAATATAGATTTAAACCGTCAGCAACAAAGCATATGCTCTTATTGTTTGCGGGCGCCATGTGGATTGCTGCCGGTATTATGCTTTGTTTTATGGCGTACAAATGGCTTAAGGCATATGAGGGAAATAATACTTTATTGTTTGCAGGTACAGGATTAACAGGCTCTTTGATTATCCATCATTTCGGATTTTTGCGGGTGGTCGATAAAAATCTCGGGCGAATTATGAAAATGGAAGAAAAACCCTGCATGTTCTCATTTATGTCATGGAAAAGCTACCTGATTGTAATTGTTATGGTTTCAGCGGGTATTACCCTTAGACTCTCGCCAATACCAAAAGAATATTTATCGGTTCTTTACCTCGGTATAGGAGCAGCTTTAATACTTTCGAGCATACGTTACCTCAGACATCTGTATTTCCACTATTATTAAATATCAATAAGTTGTTATTTAATCGGAAAAATATTTCTTTCAAAATGGCAAACTATGGATCCCGAAAAGGAAATGGACAAAAAAGCCCCCGGCGGGGTTTATCTTTGTCAGGTCAATGAAAAGATATCATGTGGTGCATGCTGCGGGCTATACAATATCCCTGATTTATCGCGCGAAAAACTATATGATATGCTCTTGCGCAGAACCGCCGATTTTTCGAAGGTTCCGCGGGAAGCAGACGCCATTATAAACTTTGGAGAAGAAGTTTTATACAGAAACAAGAATAAACGACCCTACCATGAATTTTACCACTGCCCGTATACAGGACTGATTGGAAAAAGAAAGACGCGAGCGGGATGTCTTCTTCATCCTATGGCCGACGGAAACAACGGAATAGATTACAGCGGACTCAGTTACTACGGCAGCATGACCTGCCATATCTATTTTTGTCCGTCTTACACCATGCTTCCTGAAAACTATAAACGAATTATCCGCGAAGCGGCTGATGACTGGTACTCTTACGGGCTCATCATCACTGAAATCGTCCTCATAAATGCTCTTTTTTCAGAAATTGAGGGTTGCCTTCAAAGCAAAATTGACGAAACAGATATTCATATGAATCAGGCCTTGTTTGGGATTATTAAAGAATTTATCGGGTTTAAGACTTTCTGGCCATTCAGGCCGTCTTCAGTTACTGCAGCCAATTATTTCTTCAAAGATAAGCTCTACGAAAGAAAGCCGGTTGATTATTCCGGAATAAATCCTGACAGACCCGTTTCCCGTTATGACTTGATATTCAGGGAGCTTGGATCAAGTTTTAACTCGGTTGAAGAGCTAAGGAATGCAGAAAACATGATGGAGGACCTTTTTAATCGAGCAAGAGACTGGAAGATATGAGTATAGCAGAGACAAAAGAACTTATGGATGTTGCCCTGGGCCTTGGTAAGGCCGATCTTGTTATATATAACGGGACCCTCCTTAACGTTTACACCGGTGAATATATAGAAAAGTGTTCGGTTTCCGTAAAAGGTGAAAAGATAGCCTATGTCGGTGGACGACCGGAAGATACAATCGGGAACAAAACTGTTGTAATAGATGCAGGCGGCAAAACAATCATTCCCGGACTTATAGACGGGCATGCTCATCTTGCCTGGCTTTATAATGTTTCAGAATTTCTGAAGTATGTTATCCCGGGAGGTACCACCACGATTATAACTGAATCAATGGAGATATACCCGGTTTTGGGATATGAAGGGGTTTTGGATTTTCTCGATTCTTTGTGCGATCAGCCTATAAAAATATTTGCAACTGCTCCTGCCATGGTATCAATAAGCACTTTAGCCCGTGGTGTTCCAAAGAAAATAATAAAAAGGCTTCTTGCAAGAAAGGATATTCTGGGATTGGGCGAAACATACTGGCAGGCTCTTTTGCAGGATCCTGACTATCTGCTTTCATCTTTTGATGAAACACTTGCTGCAGGGAAAAAGCTGGAAGGACATTCTGCGGGGGCGAGCGAAAAAAAGCTTGCAGCGTATGTAGCCTCAGGCATCTCTTCATGCCATGAACCAATAAATGCAAAGGAAGTAATTGAAAGATTAAGGCTTGGCCTTTGCGTTATGATAAGGGAAGGGAGCATAAGAAGGGATCTTGAAGAAATCTCAAAAATAAAAAACCTGAGTGTTAATCTAAGAAGGCTTGCGCTTGTGACAGACGGTGTTACTCCCAAAGATCTCGTTGAAAAAGGCTACATGGAATTTATTGTCCAAAAAGCCATAGACTGCGGATTCGATCCTGTCACTTCGGTTCAGATGGCGACCTTAAATGTTGCGGAACACTTTTCACTTGATAGTGTGATCGGGGGTATTGCTCCCGGCAAATATGCCGACATGCTAATAATTCCAAATCCTTCAACGATTAAAGCTGAATATGTGATAAGCAAAGGGAAAATTATTGCTGAAAAGGGAAAACTTCTTTCATCACCAAGGGAGCACGGCTTTTCTGAGGCAAGCAGGAACAGCATAAAGCTTCCCGTAAGATTAAATTCCTCTGACTTTGAAATAAAATTTGAAAACTGTGGATTGCAGGCAGAAGTCAGAGTAATTGATCAGATAACCGAGCTTGTCACAAAGGAAGTCAAAATCGCACTTCCTGTTGTTGACGGAAAAATATATTCCGATACCCGCCTTGATATAATTAAAGTTGCAGCGATAGACCGGAGCAATAGTCCCGGAAAAATATTTACGGGCCTTGTAAAAGGCTTCGGGATGAAATCGGGTGCAATTGCTTCAAGTGCTGCCTGGGATACTTCCGATATAATTGTTGCCGGTGCAAATGATGAGGATATGGCCTGTGCTGTAAACAGGATTAAAGCCTTACAGGGCGGATGTGTTGTCTGTGACAGGGGAAAGATTTTAGCCGAGCTTCCGCTTCCGATCTTCGGAATAATTTCCGATACTCCGGTTGATGTGCTTGCCGGGCAGATGGATGAAGTAAATAAGGCGGCGTCGGGCTTAGGCATTTTATTTTCCGATCCAATATTGACTCTTGTAACTCTTACCGGAGCTGCAATTCCATATCTTCGGATATGCGAAGAAGGGCTTTTCAATCTTAAAGAGGGAAAGCCTGCCGGGCTGTTTGTAAAATAGAGGTTTTATAATAGATCTATAGTAAATGTCATAAATATGTTCCGTTTGGGTATGGGTGCGTATGCGAACCGCAGAAAATTTGTCACAGGCTTCGAGGACGCCCCCAAATAGACAATAAAGATTGTACAGGCGGATACGATAAACGGCTTCGTGAGAGAAATTCTTTGGGGCTGTACGGATTTCATGGATGCGGATATGCCGTCGTTGACGAAGGCCAGGTCATTATTTCTGCGGTTCGCATACGCACCCATACCCAAACAATGTTAACGAACTCAATCGGAACATTATTCTGACAATCACTATACATTCCCGCCATTGATTATTATGTGTCTCTTTTCATTCTTGATTACACTGGTACTTTCAGGTATATTTATATAAAATATATAGTTGATCCGATGAACCGAATAAACTCATTATTTGAAAGGACTGCCATGCCACAGTCAACAAGATATCCCAAAGAGGTAATTTTAAAAGACCACAGGGAAATTTTTATGAAGCCTTTTGAAGAAAGTGATCAGTATAAGCTCCTGGAATTTTATACAAATTTACCGATTTCGCTCAGGTGGTTTTTAAAAGAGGATCCGTCTGATCCTTGCGTAATAAAAAAGTGGATCGACAATCAGAATGAGGGAAAGGCTTTTTCTCTTATAGCTTTTTATGAAGATCGGATAGTTGCTCATGGCACAATGCTGCAGAGGCTTTTTGGCGGAAGAAGGCATGTAGGGCGTTTGAGAATAATGGTCGCATATGATTTCAGGCAGTTACAGCTCGGCACATGGATGTTATTTGATCTGTTAAGGCGAGGAATGGAAATGGGCCTTGAGAAGATCAGGGCGGATTTCGTGGTAGGACTTGAGGATTCAGCCATCGAAGCCTTTAAAAAACTTGATTTCATAGAGGAAGCAGTTCTCAGAGATTATGTGAAGGATGAGAAGGGAAAATACTACAATTACAAGATCATGATTAAGCAGCTTCATAAGGAATTGAGCGATTTTTAATATGACAACCCCGTCAAAAGTCTCCACCGCTGACTATGTTACTCTTCATCCGGATCTTTTTGCAAGGTTGTCTGAATCTGACTTTCTACGATTTCAATTAATATAATTAATGACAAATTCAAATCAAAAAGTTCTTATCTGGCAGGCCGGAGAATGCAATATA
The DNA here is from genome assembly GCA_018823005.1 of Pseudomonadota bacterium. GTDB lineage: Bacteria > Desulfobacterota > Desulfobacteria > Desulfobacterales > RPRI01 > RPRI01. The sequence continues at coordinate 9,496 of JAHJJB010000083.1, forward strand.
ACTATTAAATCATTTTGCAGTCCCGATGATATAGCCTCCTTGTCTTTAAAAGATACGTTTGTGGAATCGAGCAATTACAATCCGATCTTGTCAAAAAAAGAAAGTCTTATTAGTGCTTCGCTGCAGCAGGATGCAAATGTAACAATTGCATATACTGATGACAGGAAAATTATAGGTATTAGTATCCTGCAATACCCTTCTCCCGAAGAAAGATGGGTAAAAATTGAGAACCGTGTGATGATGGAGGTTTCTGTAATCGAGGTGGCAACAAAGTGGAGATCAAAAGGTATATCCAAAAAGCTTTTTGAGCTTCTTTTTGGGCATCCTCTGAAGGAGGACCGTATTATTTACATGGTTGGATATTCGTGGACGTGGGATGTTGCAGGAACAGACATATCAGTTATAGAATACAGGAATATGCTGATAAACCTTTTTTCACATTTTGAATTCAGGATATATCCGACCAATGATCCGAATGTTATGCTTCGTCCGGAGAACCTTTTCATGGCAAGAATAGGGGCCAATATATCCGAAAATGTACAAATGAAGTTTAAATTGTTACGATTTAATCTGGATAATTAAGAGACTGCTTAACAATAAGTCTGTAATTCCTTTTCTCTTGACTTTGTCTGGGGCTCTTCTTTATGGTTATAATACAGTTCAAATATGATGACTTCATAACAAATGCGTACTTAAATTATTTCCCCCCGAATGTTGATGGACTCGTAAAAGTTCATCAACAGGCCAGGGGCGTTTAACCCCGGCCTGGGTGAGGGTGGGACCGCTTGAATTTACTTCAAGCGGCGGGAGAGGGGAAGCCTTTTCCCGCCAAGTAAAAAGTCGTTTTTTGACTTTTTACGAAGATATCAACGATATTTACGGAATATAAGTTTGCAGTCTAAAAAAGGAGGTTTCAATGAAATTAAAACAGGTTGCTGTCCTTATTGAAAATGCACCCGGCCGTTTGTACGAGATAACCCAGGCTCTTGGAGATGCAGGAATAAACCTGAGAGCCCTTAACCTTGTTGATACCGGTGAGTTTGGAATTCTGCGGCTTCTTGTTTCAGATCTGGCTAAAACCAGACGTATCCTGATGGAAAAACAAATGCCTGCCAAAGTTGATGAGGTTGTTGCTGCCGAGATCGAAGACAAACCGGGACAGCTTGGAAAACTCCTGAAACCATTGCAGAAAGCTAAGGTGCATGTATCTTACATGTATGCATTCATCGGATTTTCATCAGGCAGGGCTGTCATGATTTTTCGATTCAGTGATAATGATAAGGCGATCGAGATTATGCTGAAAAACGGAATCAAGCTCATTGATGCAAAAGCTTTTGGGATGCTTGAAACATGATCAAGGCGACCTTCTTGTTTTTTTAACCGAAACAGCGCTTGTAACCCCGCTGATTGCGGCGGTGAATCTCCAATAAAACTGTAAATGGTCATTTGATAGCAACCTGGAAAGCCAATTAAAATGGCTGCAAAACAACCGACAATTCAAACAAAAACACCCGATAGTTCTCTTAATCCGGCATACCAGAGTGTTGAGAGGCGCTACAGGGCTCTTCTTGAATTTTTGCCCGATCCAGTCTTCGTTGTTGATATCAGGAGCAGGATATCCTATTTAAACCCTGCTTTCATGAAAGTTTTCGGATGGAACCTGGAAGAGCTTGAAGGAAAACACATCCCTTTTGTTCCCGAGCATCTCAAGGAGGAGACCAGAGAGGGAATTAAGCGCCTGTTAATTGAAAAGGTGATTCATGGCTTTGAAACTAAGAGGCTCACAAAGGATGGTAAGATTATTGACGTTGTTCTTGATAGCGCTATATATTTTGATGAGGATAAGAAGCTTGCGGGTCAGGTTATAATATTAAGAGATGTTACGAGAGAAAAGCGTATAACGCGAATGAACGAAGCTCTTTATCGCGTTGCAAAAGCCCTTCCACGATATCAGTCTCTGAATGAGCGGCTAGAGTTTATTATTAAAGAAGTACAGGATATTATCGGTTTAAGAGGCGCGTCAGTCATACTCCTTGATGAGAAGAAAAATGAATTTTTCTTCAGGCAAGCAGTTTATGAAGATGGTGAGACTGATAAGAGAATAAAGGAGATCAGGTTTCCTGCCGACAAGGGGGTTGCAGGTTATGTCTATAGAACCGGTAAGCCTCTGATTGTGCCTGATTATCCCAATAGCCCGTATTTTTTCGGCCAGGTTGATGAAAAGTCCGGTTATCAGACAAAAAACATGCTTGATGTTCCAATCCGCACGCCTGACAGAATTATCGGAATCCTTTGCGCTGTGAACAAAAAAGAAGGAGATTTCGATGAAGATGATTTGGAACTTTTAAGCGCTATTGCAAGTACAGTGGCTTCTCCGATCGAGAATGCCAGGATAAACGAAGAATTAAAACGGTCCTATGAGGAAGTAAAAAGTCTGAACAAGGCCAAGGACAGGGTGATTCACCACCTTTCCCATGAGCTTAAAACGCCTGTTTCAGTTCTTTCGGCTTCTCTTTCTCTACTGACAAAAAAACTTTCCGGCATGGACAGCAAAGACTGGAAGACAATAATGGACCGGGCGGAGAGGAATTTAAAACGGATACTCGAAATGCAGTATGAAGTAGAGGATATTCTTCTGAAAAAAGATTATACAACCTATTATCTGATTTCAGCTCTTCTTGATGCTTGTAGTGATGAAATAGAGGTTCTGGCTTCACTTGATGCCGGAAAAGAGGATATTATCCGGAGTATCAGGAACCGAATTGAAGATCTTTTTGGACCACGCGAATCCGTCTCCGAAAAAATTTCACTCGCTGTTTTTACAGACAGAACGGTTCAGTCTCTTCGTTCAAGTTTTGTACACCGAAGGTGTCATATTGAAGTCAAGACAGAAGAGACTCCTCTTATATATATTCCGCGTGATGTTTTGACAAAGATAATTGAAGGCCTTGTGCGTAATGCTGTCGGGAACACACCGGACGGAGGAAAAATAGAGATTTCTGTTAGAAACGGAGAGACCGGGCCTGAGCTTGAAGTTAAGGATTTTGGAGTCGGCATTGCTGAAGAAAACCGGCGATTGATTTTTGAGAGTTATATAACCACCCGTGAAACGATGCAGTACTCTACGCGGAAGCCGTATGATTTCAATGCAGGTGGGAAAGGTTTTGACCTTCTCAGAATGAAGATTTTCTCAGAAAGGTACAATTTCAGAATCAATATGACATCCTCACGGTGCACTTTTATTCCGGATGATGAGGACCTTTGTCCGGGAGATATAAAGAATTGCGGTTACTGCAGGACGGAGAACGATTGCCGTAATTCCGGCAGAACAGCCGTGGTTGTTAAATTCCTTGAGGCTGATGCTTTTGTGATTAATGGGAAAGCAGATCAGAGATGAGATTGAATATGATAAAATACGGCAAGTTTAAGGAAAATGAAAAGAGCGAAACAGAAAATCAGGATCATCTTTACCGTGAAATCCAGATCGAGTTTTTAATTCATGAACTGAAAGATCCTATTGCCGTCATTGATGCAGGTGTGCGATTATTGCTTGAAAATAAGTGTGGTGCTCTGACCGCACGCCAGGAAAAAACTCTCCAGAGAATATTAAGGAGTGCAAAGAAGGCCGGAGGGATGCTGCATGACATACTTGAAACAGGCAGGTCCAAGGCGGGTTGTTTTAGCTGCTGCCGTTTCAAGCCGGCCGAAGCATTATATGATGTCCTGATTGACTCGATGGAAACAATTCTGAGCGGTTCCTCATACGAGCAACAAAAAAAGTTTGAACACAAGGATGAGCTTATCAAATGGCTCGCAGAACAAGGAGTTTTCCTTGATATTGCTCCAGGGATTATGGGGGAGGAGATAGAGCAGGATGAGATAAAATTCAGACAGATAGCTGGAAATCTCTTTAAAAATGCTCTTTATTACAGGGCCGGGCAAGTAGAAATAAAACTGAATAGAAAAGATGATTTTCTTATCCTTAATGTTGCTGATGACGGGCCTGGAATAGAGCCTGAAGATCATCAGAATGTTTTTAAACGGTATGTCAAAGTAGATAATCATTCCGGTTTTTCAAGGAAAGGTCATGGAATAGGTCTGGCCGGAGCTCTTGTTATGGCAAGATGCCTTGGTGGCAATATTGAGATTGAGAGCAGGAGAGGAAAAGGGGCGAAATTCAGACTGATATTTCCTGTTTCGATGAAAACAAATTTAATGTTTTCGGAAAAAGAGTGATGAGGCATAGGGCATGAGAGAAGAGAGCGTCAAAACCGTATGTTTTCCAAGGCGCTCTAGTATAGGTTTCGATTGATATTAATAATTTAGTTGGGAGGATCAGATGACAGGATCGAAATTGTTTCTCAAGGGGAAACGCATTCTGGCTGTGGATGATGAAGAGGATATACTGGAGACTATAGTAGATATTCTTGAAGAGGCGAATGTCGATACTGCGCGCGACTATAAAAGCGCTTCCCGAAAAATAAACGAAAACAGGTATGATCTTGCAGTTCTGGATATTATGGGTGTCAATGGGTTAAAACTCCTTGAGGAAGCCGTTGAACGCGGAATTCCCGCTGTAATGCTGACTGCGCACGCTATAAACCCCGAAACACTCATGTCTTCAATTGATAAAGGGGCTATAGCCTATCTTCCGAAAGAAAAATTGTCGGAGCTTGACGAGCTTCTCGATAAAATCCTTTCAGCCCATGAAAAAGGGGAACCGCCATGGAAGCTTCTTTTTGAGCTTTTGAGCGAGTATTTTGATCAGCGTTTTGGTCCGGACTGGAAGAAAAAAGATAAGGAATTCTGGTCAGAGTTCAGCCGCGATTATCATGTTGGCAAGGGGATCAGGGAGAGGCTTAAGCACGATGAAAGGATTCTCGGAAAAGGAATTTGAACCGAAACAGTGAGCGAATTCTCCGCTATGAGAGTCTGTTTTTATAGTCCTCATATCCGAATTTGCGGACAATAACCACTTCGTCGGAACTCTTCCTTATAGCGATTGAAGGAAGGCGGACGCCATTGAATGTGTTGTTTTTGACCATTGTATAGTGTGCCATATCCTCGAAAACAAGTCGTGAGCCTCTCTTTAGAGGTTCAGGGAAGGAGTAATCTCCTATGATGTCGCCTGCAAGGCAGGTCATTCCGCCAAGCCTGTAAGTGTTAGGATATTTTCCTGGAAGGCCGGCGCCTGTTATTACCGGCCTGTAAGGCATTTCAAGCACATCGGGCATGTGAGCTGCTGCTGATGTGTCCAGTATCGCAATATTCATTTTGTTGTGGATGATATCTAAAACCGAGGTTTCCAGAACACCGGCATTAAGAGCTATCGCTTCTCCGGGTTCAAGGTAAACTTCAAGGGAATAACGCTTTTTAAAATCTGTAATCAGGCTGCAAAGGAGATCCTGATCATAATCTTTTCTTGTTATGTGATGCCCCCCTCCGAAATTTATCCATTTTATTCTATGAAAAAATGATCCGAACTTATTTTCAACAGCCTTTAGGGTTCTTGCGAGGGAATCTGAATTCAGTTCGCAAAGGTTATGAAAATGCAGGCCTGTTATACCGTCTGTTTCTTCCTCCTTAAAATATTCCTTTGAAACTCCCAGGCGTGAAAAAGGAGAGCACGGATCATAAATGGGGACTTTGACTTCGGAATGCTCCGGGTTGATCCGTATCCCGCACGCAACCATTTTATTGTTTCTTCTTATGATCGGTTTATATAGTTTCCACTGCGAGAAAGAATTAAATATTATGTGATCCGAATAATCTATAAGCTCTTCAAATTCTGATTCGATGTATGCCGGGGCGCAAACATGGACTTCACCGCCAAACTTTTCAAATCCGAGTCTTGCTTCATCGAGTGAGCTTGCTGCCACTCCGTCAAGATATTGTCTGATAATCGGAAAGACGCTGAACATGGCAAAACCTTTAAGAGCCATGATAATTTTACAGCCCGTGTTCTTTTTTACTGAATCGAGGATTGCAAGGTTTTGCAGCAGGGCTTCTTCATCGAGTACGTAACACGGGGTCGGTATCCTATTAATTTCAATCTTTGGCATTTTATCCCTTATTCAAAAGGCTATGAAATATTTCGCAGACGGATATATTTTTCAGCTTCCGGACATGGTTTCTTGTCAGCAGATGTTGCCGACATGAATCATATCCTTAAGAAATACAAAGTTATCAATAAAATTGTTCAACCCAAGGGAGTCCATACTGCCCCAGTTTTTCCATGAAAGGAGCAGGATCAAATTCTTCTACATTGAATACGCCTTTTCCTCTCCATTTTCCTGTCAGCATCATCATTGCTCCGATCATTGCCGGAACTCCGGTTGTGTACGACACAGCCTGCGCCTTTATTTCCCTGTAGCATTCGGAGTGGTCACAGATATTGTAAATATAATATTTCCTAAGTTTACCATCTTTAATTCCTTCAACCATGCATCCTATGCAGGTCTTACCCTTGTAATTTTCACCAAGTGACGAAGGTTCGGGAAGGAGGGTTTTTAAAAATTTTAAAGGAATTATTTCACGCCCTTCGAAATTGACAGGATCGATTCTGGTCATACCGACGTTTTCAAGCACTCTTAGATGAGTCAAATATTCCTGAGAAAAAGTCATCCAGAATCTCATGCGCTTTAAGGAAGGGAAGTTTTTGACAAGTGATTCCAGTTCCTCATGGTACAGAAGATACATTTCCTTCGGGCCGATTTCAGGAAAATCAAAAGTCTTATGAACGGAAAGGGGGTCGGTTTCAATCCATTTGCCGTTTTCATAATATTTTCCGCGTGCTGTTACTTCCCTTATGTTGATCTCAGGATTAAAGTTGGTTGCAAATGGGTGCCCGTGGTCGCCTGCATTACAATCCATAATGTCCACATAATGTATTTCGTCAAAATGATTTTTTGCTGCGTGGGCGCAAAAAATATTTGTTACACCGGGATCAAATCCGCATCCCAGAAGCGCCATAATACCTTTTTCTTTAAACCTTTCCTGGTAATCCCACTGCCATTTGTAACAAAATTTAGCTTCATTGGGTGGCTCATAGTTTGCGGTATCGAGGTAATCAACGCCTGTTTCAAGACAGGCATCCATTATGGAAAGATCCTGATATGGAAGAGCGGTATTTATAATAAGGTCGGGAGATACTTTGCGTATGAACTCGACAAGTTCACGGGTGTCGTCAGCGTCAACTCTGGCTGTTTTGATAGGCCTTGAAAGCTGGCTTTTAATTCTTTCGCATTTATCGATCGTTCTGCTTGCAAGAACTATTTCTGAAAAAACTTCAGGAACCTGGGCGCATTTATGGACAACAACCCCTCCCACTCCGCCTGCTCCGATAATAAGTACCTTGCTCATTAATTTGTCCCTCCATATTTACCCAATAGTGATGCCTGTGTAGTTTTCAATAATTTTAAAGATTTTAACTGTACACGATGTTTTATCTAACAAATACGTAAGGTTGTATTCACTATAAGTAAGATTGTTATTGCTGTTATTATAGAAACAGATGTATGTTGTGTCAATCAATAACGACTTAAAGAGATGCCTTGAGAGCTTTATTGCATAACATCTGATTAAAGGGTCTGGCAGGGGTAATGGGCTTTGGCATTCCCCAAGAAATTTTTAAGGAAACATGTCAACGCCCCCTGATTGTCAATAAAGAGACACAGGCAGAAACGAAATCACGGCTTCGTGGGCTTATATCCACTGGGGCTTGCCCGGATTTCATGGGAGCGAATTTGCTGCCGTTGGCGGAGTCTGTGTCGCATTCTTGCGGAATGCCAAAGCCCATTACCCCTGCCAGACCCGAACGTGAGAAATTCAAAGCTCTCGCCTTAATAATCCACCTTAAACGTACCGCAACGGGCTGTGTTACCTTATGAAATCAATCTTTCTTAATTAAGCAAGCCTCTTACTTTAAACTTAAATAAAAATATGGTATACGATAACGTACAATCCGCAACATAACAAAATATGAGACGAAAGAGATAACGATAAAACCGGAGGTATATTCCATGTCATATTCAAAAAAGAGTAAGCCTATGAAAAAGAGCAACCTTTTCAGAGACTGGGGCACTTTCAACAAGGGGACAGACTGGAGGAGCATACAGATGTCTTTTGCCAGCCATCTTGAATACTCTCTTTCTAAAGATCAGTATACAGCGACTGAACGGGACCTCTATCTTTCTCTTGCACTTGCGGCCCGGGACCGGCTTATTGAGCGCTGGATCCGCACACAGCAGCTCTATTACAACCATGATGTCAAAAGGGTTTACTATCTTTCAGCCGAATATCTCATGGGACGTCTCCTGATCAATAACCTGATTAATCTGGGAATTTACCATGAAACAAAGAGAGCGATGGAGGAACTGAATATCGAGCTTGATGATCTGGCCGAAAACGAGCCTGATATGGGCCTCGGAAACGGCGGGCTTGGAAGGCTTGCTTCATGTTTTCTTGATTCCATGGCAACACTTGAAATACCTGCTTACGGATATGGCATAAGATACGAATTCGGTATTTTCGATCAGGCTATACGGAATCTGGGTCAGGTTGAGCTTCCCGAAAACTGGCTTAAGTACGCAAACCCATGGGAAATTGCCCGTCCCGAATATAGTTTCCCTGTTCAGTTTTACGGGAGAATAAAGCAGGTAATACTTCCCGACGGCAGGCTCAAAACAGAATGGGTTGATACAAATGATGTAATAGGCATTGCCTATGACATTCCTATAAACGGATATGATAACAACACCGTCAACACCCTCAGGCTCTGGTCGGCCAGGGCTTCAAAGGAATTCGATCTTAAATATTTCCAGCATGGTGATTATCTGAAAGCCGTTGAGGAGAAAAACATCTCCGAAAACATTTCGAAAGTCCTTTATCCGAATGATGATAAATTTGAAGGAAGAGAACTGAGGCTCAAACAGGAGTATTTTTTTGTTTCATGCTCGATTCAGGACATTATAAGACGTTATCTTGTGAACCACGACACTTTCGACGAGTTTCCCGAAAAGGTTGCAATACAGATGAACGATACTCATCCCGCTCTTGCAATACCAGAGCTTATGCGCCTTCTTCTTGATGAGCACGGCCTTGACTGGGAGAAGTCATGGGACATAACAACAAGGACATGTGCCTATACCAATCACACTCTTCTTTCGGAAGCGCTTGAGAGGTGGTCCGTTCCCATGTTTGAAGCTCTTCTTCCGCGCCATTTGCATATTATATACGAAATAAACCGTCGGTTTCTGCGCGATGTAGCTGTTTGTTATATGGGGGATGAAAGACGCTTAAGGAATATGTCAATTATTGAGGAGGATACAGAGAAGAGAATCCGTATGGCGCACCTTGCGATTGTGGGATCCCATTCTGTAAACGGAGTTGCAGCGCTTCACAGCAAACTTCTGAAAGAGAAAGAACTGAAAGATTTTGATGAAATGTACCCAGGACGGTTCAACAATAAAACAAACGGAATAACTCCCCGCAGGTGGCTTCTTGCCGCAAATCGGGGGTTGTCTCAACTGATTACCTCCCGCATCGGGAATGAATGGGCCAAGGATCTGGGACAGATAAGAAAAATCGAAGAATATGCCAAGGATTCCGATTTTATTAAAGAATGGATAGCGGTCAAGCTCGATAACAAACAGAAACTGACGAAGATTATAGCTGACCGGACCGGCATAAAAATCGATCCGGGCTCGATTTTTGACATACAGGTGAAGAGAATTCATGAATACAAGCGTCAGCTATTAAATATCCTTCATGTTGTATATTGCTGGCTGAAGCTCAAGCAGGACCCGGAATTTTCAATGCATCCCAGGACGTTTATTTTCGGGGGGAAAGCGGCGCCCGGATATGTTACAGCAAAAACCATAATCCGTCTTATCTGTCACGTGGCTGAAATGCTGAACCGTGATTTATCCACCAACAAAATCATTAAAGTGGTATTCATTCCCAATTACAGAGTTTCCCTTGCCGAGAAAATTTTTCCCGCCTCTGATGTTTCTGAACAGATTTCAACTGCCGGACTGGAAGCATCGGGGACATCAAATATGAAATTTGCTTTAAATGGCGCCCTCACTGTCGGCACTCTTGACGGAGCCAATATCGAGATTATGGAGGAGGTAGGCCGGGAGAATATATTCATATTCGGTTTATCCTCAGATGAAGTCTCTGCCATGAGGCCGGCTTACAACCCCCTTGAATATTACCAGAGCGACCCCCTTCTTGCCAGGGCGACAGACCTTATCCGAGAAGGATTC
>JAHJJB010000084.1 GCA_018823005.1 Pseudomonadota bacterium
AACTATTTTTAATAGCTCCGGTCATGACGGTCAGACCGTGGGTCTTGAACTTGGGAAGGCTGATGACAATATCGGCGTCAAGAATTTCTTTGGAGACACCCACTTCGGGCATGAAATCAGGATTGAAGGCAAGGTTTTGCGGAGTGTTGCCCAAATTCCGGTAATAGCCCTTGGCCGCCTCCATTAATCCGGTAGTCCGAAAGCTGTTCTCGTTATCGCCGTAGCTGAACAGGCCGGGGTTGTCGCCCACGATTATCCCGGCTGGCTTCATTTCTTCGACTTTTTCCACAACCGCCCGCAATAAAGAGGGGTTAGTCACGATATGTTCTTCCGCTTTTGATGCCCGGAGTACATTCGGTTTGATCAATACCTTTTTCTGGGCAATCTGTACTGGAAAAAGCTCAAAGGCCAGATCTACAGCCTTCCAGCACGTATCATAAGTTGCAGGGTGTATCATGACATGATGCATTTTTTTCTCTTTTCTCTAAAATGATTTATTGTTCCGCCGGCTATCGCCCTGTTTTACCGACTGACCGGGTGTGGGTTGTTAAATGCCAGGCATTTCTCCTATATTTCCCTCTTGCTCATTTCAGAAGGATGCCGTTTGTACCGATGAAATTTGATATAACGGCTTATCCAAGCACAGAAGGTCTTTTCGGTACTCATCGAATAATGATGATATCTCAGAACCTGCCGCACCTGCTCCATAAGTTTTATTTTGGGATCTGGTGTAAATTTATTCTTGATTTCAATTGTAACAATCAATATCCTTAAAACATTGAAAATTCAATTGTTTTTCCCGTGTGTTATTGATAATATGATAATATAGTGGTAACATAATGACAAAAGGAGGCATAAAGATGGCAAGAATCGTCGTAAACCCGAGGATACTTGGGGGAAAACCCATCATCGAGGGAACTCGTATATCCGTTGAGTTCATCCTTGACTTGCTTGCTTCCGATGTAAGCGAAGAAGGGATTCTCGAAGACTATCCACATTTAACCAAAGAGGATATTCGCGCTTGCCTAAGATATACCGCCCGTTCTTACAGAAATGAGGTATACCTTGAGCTGGAGCAAGCCACGTGAAGTTTCATGAGTTGCGAATCCTCACAGATGAGAACATCTCTCTGAAGATTGTGGTTTTCCTCAGAAATCACGGTCTTGATGTGTTGGACACGAAGGAACAGGGATGGCACGGTAAGAGCGACGATGAACTTCTCGAAATTGCGTATCAGGGAAAACGCTGGGTGTTGACACATGATGCGGATTTCGGGACGTTAGCTATTCATGAAGGCAAGCCCTGCTTTGGAATCATCTTTCTGCGGGTCAGAAATCTCCAGTCCCACAATGTTATCAGAGTGTGTAACCAACTCCTGCATCATGATATGGATTTCTTACCGAGCGCCTTGGTGGTCGTCGAGGAAGCCCGGATACGCATCCGTCAAACGAGCATAGATTGAGCCTGAACAAGGCACTCCACCTGACCCCGCTCTACCCAGCTACGCTCCAGGAAAAGTATAACAGAAGAATCGAAGATGAAAGTTTCCTAAGCTTCCTCGTGTGGTGCAAGAGGAATCTGGATAGGCACAAAGTGGGAGGAAGGATACAAGTAATCCTCTCCGCTCTCATCAATAACTCTAATATCCCCTTCTATCTTGGCTTCTTCATCGATAAGGACGCGATAAATCTTGTGAAGTTCCAATGAAGCGGGATAATCCGAATTATTAATGCAAACCACAAAGTCCGGTAAAGTCTTGTTTGATTTTTTCATGGCTTACTCGAAATACCTTTTTCGTTTTATTTCTTTTTTTCCGGAACCAAGAGCCTCATACTAATGAAGTTCAGCTAAGTGAGTTTTTCCGGATGTAAGCCGGATACGGGCAATTCCTTTCATTTTCTTCCAGTTACCGTGACCACAAAATTTTCTCAAGCGATTAAGCTCACGAATTCCCGGCCCTTTTGCAATCGTTTCAATCTCTGTAATGTCATCAATTATATCAAAATTCATCAAAACATCCCAGTTGCTTAATTATATCAACTGTAGTTACGAATAAATCTTAAGTGCCGAACTCCGTGCTAAAAAGAACCACATTGCGTACGGTTTGTCAATGAATTTAAAGGATTTAAAAAGGTATTGATGTTGCAGGATATTCTGTTGTAATTAGATTCTGCATAGTACTGTTTCAACCGGTGGAATACTCTATATGAAAATAACAACTGCGAGACGGATCAGCCAGGCTTTTTTCTTCATAATAACAGTCTGGTTCTGCATCGTTACGGCTCCGGGAATTGAATGGTGGCAGCTTCGCGGCTGGCCGGTTAACTGGATAATCCAGCTCGACCCTCTTGCCGGATTAGGCACCCTGCTTGCAACCCATTCCATACATTCCGGCCTCATATGGGGGCTTGTCACAATTATTCTTACCATTCTTCTTGGAAGGTTTTTTTGCGGCTGGTTATGCCCTTTCGGAACCCTTCATCAGTTAACGGGATATATTGCGAACAGGAAAAAATCCCCGGCCCGTAAAGCGGAAAACAACCGGTATAAAAGCGCGCAGAATCTGAAATATATAATTCTTATTTTTCTTCTGACTGCCGCCATGTCAGACCTCTTAAATTATATTTCCGGTTTTTCGAAAAGCAGTCCTCTCCTGTTCTGGTGTTTTGCCACGGCCTTTATTGTTTTCCTGATTCTGCTCTCTCTCCTTGAAAGAATGTCCAGATCAAAACATATTATTATTTCATTTATTTTTGTGTTTGTGCTCATTGGCTTTTTATCTCAGCTGCCTCAAACGAGCCGCATTTTATCTTCATCTCTTCAGACCGGCCTGCTTGATCCGATCCCCCTTTTTTATCGCTCGGTCAACCTTATTATCATACCGCTTGCAGACGGCTCTTTGTTCAGCCTTTCTAAAAGCCTGAGGTTTTATGAAGGAACATGGCTGATAGGCTCTGTTTTTTTAACAGCCGTTTTAATGAATTTATATATTCCGAAGTTTTATTGCAGGTTTATATGCCCTCTCGGAGCCTTGTTCGGTTTGCTTGGCCGTTTTGCTCTCTGGCGGATCGGAAAATCTGAAGACAAATGCTCGAACTGTCTTTTGTGCGAAAAACACTGCGAGGGTGCCTGCCAGCCTTCCGCAAAAATACGCACAAGCGAATGCACGCTTTGCATGAACTGTCTCCACACATGCCCGGATGATCTTATAGGATATGAAACAACTGTTTCGGCTTCAGGTGAAATAACATCCCCTGATCTGTCAAAAAGAAAACTGGCGGCAGCCTTACTGTCCGGCATTATTGCTGTTCCAATGATCCGCATAAACGGAAGCACAATTCAGACGCAGAATCCCCGGCTTATAAGGCCTCCGGGAGCACTTGATGAAGCGGGTTTTCTTGCACGCTGCATAAAATGCGGACAGTGCATGAAAATCTGCCCGACAAACGTAATTCAGCCGGCATTTTCCGAGGCAGGCATTGAGGGAATCTGGAGCCCTGTTCTTGACTTCCGCATCGGAACGAGCGGCTGCCAGCTCAATTGCATCGCTTGCGGGCACATCTGCCCCACATCGGCTATACGTTCATTGATTCTTGATGAAAAGACAGGAAAAAATCGGTTTGCTTTAACCGGCCCGATACGAATCGGAACCGCTTTTGTCGACCATGGCCGGTGTCTTCCCTGGGCCATGGATAGACCTTGCATAGTATGCCAGGAAAATTGTCCTGTCAGCCCTAAGGCTATCCTGACCAAAGAGACATTCAGTCTTGTGGGTAAGCAGGCAGTTATAAATAATTCCGGTCCATCGGGCATAGAAACAGGAAACACCGGATTTACACCTGATTCCCTTGCAACCGGAGACTACTATTGCAGGGTGCCCGGCAGTGATGAAAAAATGCGGCTTATAATAAGAAATACGGAAAACTCACTTACGGTATCGCCCGCACTTCCGTGGAAGCCGCCTCCATCACCCGGAAGTATAGTTGAAATTTATATTCGATTGCAAAAACCTTACGTCGACCCTGCGAGATGCACCGGATGTGGAATTTGTGAACATGAATGCCCTGTGAGGTCAATACGGGCAATACGGGTTACATCCGATAATGAATCAAGAAATAAAAAGGCGGCGATGATTATATAAGGGTTCCAGGGGTCAAGGGGTCAGGGATTCAAGTGAAAAGTATGAAAGGAGTGAACAGATGGGCAAAGAAAAAACAGGCTTTTCAAGAAGGGATTTTTTAAAGACAGCAGGAGCTGCCGGAATAGGATCCATGATCTCACCGGTTGATTCCCTTGCAAAAATATCAGGGCATATAGCTCAAAATACAGGCGACGGGCTTGTTCCAAAAAGACCTTTTGGAAAAACCGGAGTGAATGTTCCTATTCTGGGGCTCGGCGGCATGTTCGATATACCGTCAAACCAGCTTCTAATGAGACAAGCCGTAAAGCTTGGTGTAACCTACTGGGATACTGCCGATTGCTATGAAGGGGGAAACAGCGAAAAAGGGATAGGAACGTTCTTTGAAAAATTCCCGGAAGAAAGGAAAAATGTTTTTCTTGTTACAAAATCAGACGCAAGAGACCCTGACGGAATGACCAGCCTCCTGTACCGCTCTCTTGAAAGAATGAAAACATCCTATGTTGACCTCTATTTTGTCCATGGCATAAGCAGTATAGATGAAATTGATAAAAAAACCAGAAGCTGGGCGGAAAAAGCAAAGGCAGATAAAAAGATACGTTTTTTCGGTTTCAGTACACACAGCAACATGGAAGAGTGCCTGATAGGTGCCACACGACTTGGATGGATTGACGGCATAATGATGACCTATAATTTCAGGCTTATGCATACAGACGAGATGAAAAGAGCGGTTGAAGCCTGCCAAAAGGCAGGAATAGGTTTAACAGCAATGAAAACCCAGGGCGGCGGACAGGTCAAAATAAGCTCCGATAAAGATCTTCAGATGGCCGGAAGATTTTTAAAAGCAGGCTACACCGACAAGCAGGCAAAACTCAAGGCTGTCTGGGAAAACCCATATATAGCAAGTATTTGTTCGCAGATGCCGAGTATCAATATCCTGATGTCAAATACCGATGCCGCCATAAATAAAACGAAACTTTCATCTGCCGATAAGGAGCTTTTCAACCGTTACGCAGGAGAAACAATGAACGGTTATTGCAGAGGATGCACCCGCATATGCGAATCGGCCATTGCAGGAGAGGCTCCTGTTGGTGATCTCATGCGATGTCTCATGTACTCAAGAAATTACAGCGATCCGGAAAGGGCAAAAGAGCTTTTTAATAAAATACCTTTTGAGAATAGAAACAAAATTACTGAGATCGATTTTTCCCTTGCCGAACAGGAATGCCCACAGAAAATGGAAATAGGGAAACTGGTAAAAGAAGCCTTACATGAATTATCATAATTATCTTAAAATTACATGTTCGATGACCTCACAACAGGTCGAATTCAGACAACCGGAAGCCATAACCTTGAAAATCTTTTTTCCTATTGATTATACGGGTTAATAAATATATTAAAAAATTCCGGTTTTATAATCATCGGTTAAATTTAACGGACTTGTAAAAAGTACATCAGCAGGCCGAAATATTTTTCTTGATAAAATTATTCAAGACCTGTAGTTGAGACATCTCTTGATAATAGGGGACCGGATTATATGATCTGAAAATTTATAATCGGATTAATCGTATTATAAGAAATCACCGGATTTATCTGGTTTAATAAACAAATAAAGGGGGGAACTAAACATGTATGTTCCAAGATATATGTTTTTTACCAAAGGGGTTGGAATAAATAAGGAAAAACTGTCTTCCTTTGAAAACGCTCTCCGTGAAGCACGCATAGCGCACCTTAATTTAGTAACAGTTTCATCCATATTCCCGCCGCACTGCAAAATAATAGATATCGAAACCGGACTTGCCAAGCTTGAACCGGGTGAAATAACCCATTGCGTCATGGCCCGTGAACAGATAAATGAGCCGGGGAGAAGAATTATGGCAAGCATCGGCCTTGCCCTGCCTGCCGAATCCGGACGATACGGATACCTTTCGGAACACCATGGTTTTGGCCAGACTGAATTAGAAGCAGGTGAATATGCTGAAGACCTTGCTGCATCAATGCTTGCAAACACACTCGGTATTGAGTTTGACCCGAACAAGGATTATGACGAACGGCGTGAAGTTTACAAGATGAGTGAAAAAATAGTTGAATCTCAGCACACAAGCCAGGGAGCTCTCGGAGCAGAAGGAAGCCTTTGGACTACAGTTATTGCGTCAGCAATTTTTGTAAAATAATGCGAGCCAGATGAAATTGAAAAAATCCATGCGCTTTGGTGATGCTGAAACCCCAGCGGTCAGACTTAATGATGCAGGAATAGTTGTATTGCCGATTTGTTATGAAAACGCCCCGTCGTACGGCACTGGAAGCAAAGAAGGACCACTGCATATCCTGAATGCATCCACCCAACTCGAAAGTATTGATGAGGAAACATTAACTAACTGGGGAGAGGCAGGGATACACACGCTCGCACCTCTTGTGCCGTCTGATGATCCCGAGAAAGCCGTTTACGAAATGAAAAAAGCGGCTGCGGCTGTACTTGAAAAAAACAAGTTCCTGTTATCCCTCGGAGGAGACCATGCCATTTCAATAGGCCCCATAATGGCAGCGGCCGAAATTTATCCGGATATCGGAGTGCTCCAGATTGATGCTCATCTTGATCTGAGGGATACGTGGAACGGAAGCAGATATAACCATGCTTGCGTTATGCGCAGGGTTGCAGACGACATTAAAATTCCGTTTGTCCAGGTTGGGATAAGGTCCTTCTCACCCGAAGAGTCGGACTATGTTAAGAGGAAAAAATTAAAGCCCTTTTACGCCCACGCCATTGACCCTGCTGATGATTACTGGAGAAGAAAAGTTGTTCATTCCCTACCGGAAAATGTTTATATTACAATTGACCTTGACGGCCTCGATCCATCAATCCTGCCGGGAACCGGGACTCCCGAGCCGGGCGGACTTTCATACAGGCAGCTTGTTAAGCTCATAAAAGCCGTGGGAAAAGAAAAAAAGGTGGTCGCTGCAGATATTAATGAACTTGCAAAGATAGACGGTTCTCAGGTTTCAGAATATACTGCTGCAAAGATTGCCACGAAGATTTTTGTTTACTGCCTATAAATAGTCAATCCACTCCAGACTGTATTTCCCGTTATTATCCGTCAATTTCAAATTACCCTCGCTGACTTCGTAATTCAAAACAGAGAGTATCTCATCCCTGGAATACTTAACCGAACCGGCCATCTTTTCGGCAATCAGGCCCAGGGCTTCCGACCCTGAATCAACCGTTCTGCCATCAAGAAAACCCTTTTCCTCAATAATTCTTCCCATCATCAAATCATAAATGAGAACAATGCGTTCAAGGTTGACAAGCGGCCAGGCCTCTTCTTCGGAAGCCTCTCTGCTTTCAATCCGTTTCTTGATATATCCGAGCCATCCGTTGAACTTGCTTTCCCACTCAAGAACAATATCATCCAGCATATTCCGTGTAACCGAGGATGTTTCAACTATGGCCCTGTTAGCGTGGTAATCCCGCCAGTCATCAGAAAGGAACCTGATATCAAATTTCTCTTTTTCTTCACGGATTTCAGTACCCGGGAACGGTGCAAGAAGATGAAACCCATGGCTTACTCCCATACTTTTTAGCTTTTCCCCGAATTCCACTGTCTCTTTGAGGGTTTCGGGAGTTTCACCCGGAAGACCCAGTATAAAGGAAGCGTGCGGGCTTATTCCGGCCTCATTGCACATCTTTACTGCATTAATCACCTGTTCAAGAGAGATGCCTTTTTTTATTCTCTTAAGCATTTCCGTGTTTCCGGACTCAACGCCAAAGCTGACAGTGTCGCATCCTGCTTCTCTCATCCTTGTTAAAATCCTTGCTGAAACCGTGTCGACTCTTGCAAAAGAAGTCCATCTTATCTTGAGATTCCTTCTGATTATTTCGTCACATACTTCAAGACAGTGGCTTTCATTTGAAGTAAAAAGGTCGTCCGCGACATTGACCTGACGAAAGCCAAGGGTGACGAGATACTCCATTTCATCAACAACATTCCGGGGAGTTCTGTACCTGACCCTGGCACCGACCATCTTCCTTCCAACGCAGAATATGCATTTGAAAGGACAGCCACGGCTGGTTGTCATGCTCACAGGCATTCCAAGCGCCCTGTATCTTCCGAGAGGAAGAAGATGCCTTGCGGGAACAGGAAGCGAATCAACATCGATACGGGATTTTCTTAATCCTGTATTCACAATGCCGGATTTTCCACGAAAAACAATGCCTTCTATTCCTGAAACATCTGATCCGGATTCTATGGCCCTTGCAAGTTCAACGACCGTCTCTTCCCCTTCGCCCAAAATGATAAAATCGACCTCAGGAAAAAGCGCCATCGTTTCTTCCGCACAAAATGTAACATGCGGACCACCTATGACAGTAAATATAGACGTATCGATGCTTTTTACATCTTTTATTACATCCATTGCACTGTCAAAGGTCATTGTGACCGCTGTTGTTCCGACAATCCGGGGGCTCAATTTTTTCAAAACAGACTTTAACATCTCCCTGCTGTTAGGAAATACCACCAGGTCAAGGATTTTAACTTCCACTCCTTCACGTTCAAGGACGGCTGCAATGTACGCAAGCCCGAGAGGAGGAGAAGGTGTTTCTGAGATGGAATAATACGGATTGATAATCAGAAAACGCATAATACCGCCGAATATAATAGAAAAAAAGGGGTCCGAAAAATCCGGGCCCCTTGAGTGTTAATCAATATTAATTGTTAGAAAAGACCGCTGACTTTGCCTGTTTTTACATCGACATCGATTCTTCTGAAAGCCGGGTTGGAGCTTGTTCCGGGCATCAGGCTTATGGTTCCGGCACATGGGCACAGGAACTTGGCGCCTGAATAGATCAGAACATCGCGGATCGGAAGAGTCCAGCCTTTTGGAACGCCCTTTAATACCGGGTCATGCGTCAGGCTCAGATGAGTCTTAACCATCATGGTCGAAAAATCGGCATACTTGGGATCGCTCTCAAGCATTTTTGCCTTTGCTTCCGCATCGGCAGTCCATGAAACGCCATCAGCTCCGTAAACCTCTTTCGCTATAAGCGCAACCCTGTCGCGGAGCTTCATTTCAAGCGGATAGAGGAATTTGAATTCATTCTTTTCATTGCAGGCGTCAACAACCGCATCAGCCAGTTCGAGAGCGCCATCCCCGCCTTTTTCCCAGTGCTTCGATTCGGCACAGCGGGCACCGGCTGCTTCAGCCGCCTTTTTGACAACGGCCACTTCGGCATCGGTGTCTGTATAGAATCTGTTTACGCATACAACCGGGTTGATACCGGCCTTGCGGATGACGCCTATCATGTGAACCATATTCTCAACACCCTTTTCCACCAAAGCCAGGTTCTCTTTTGTGTATGCATCATCAAGGGCTTTTCCTGCAACCACCTTTG